>JANNVM010001095.1:0-10305 GCA_031414455.1 Verrucomicrobiota bacterium | reverse complement strand
GCGGTTCTTCACCAGCCATGCGTAGGCGTCGCCGGTGATGATGTTGGCCCCGATGTCATCGAGCGCCATGTATTCGCGGGCGAGGGAAATCATTTCGCCGTCAATCTCCACGGCGGTGATCTCGAGGTCCGGCAGCAGATGCCGCAGGGTGCGCAGGCTGGTGCCGCCACCGAGGCCGAGCATGAGCAGCGACTTCGGTTTGCCGGGATGCGAGAGCACGCCGGCGGCAATGTTATCCCATGCGAGCCCGGTGAGGTAATGCTCGCGGTGCCACCATGCATGGATGGCGCCGGTGACGCGGAACTCCACCTCATTTTTGTCGCCCCAAACGGCGATGGATTGAAACGCGGTATTGCGGGTGGTGAGCAGTCGCATGGGAAAATTGCCGGTTAAAGAATCCCCTCCACGAAACTCCGCGGCTCGAAGATGGCGAAGTCATCCTTCCCTTCCCCGGTTCCAATGAAACGCGCGGGCACACCCAGTTCCTGCTGAATACTCACGACGCAGCCGCCTTTACCGCTGCCGTCGAGCTTCGTAACGATCACGCCGGTGAGCTTTCCCACGGCTTTCTGAAACTCCTTCGCCTGCTGCAGCGCATTGCTGCCGGTGGTGGCGTCCACCACGAGCAGCGTCTCGTGCGGCGCGGTCTCATCCTTGCGGCCGAGCACGCGCTCGATCTTGGAAAGTTCGGCCATGAGGTTGTCGCGGGTGTGCAGCCGGCCTGCGGTGTCGCACAGGAGGTAATTGATGTCGCGTTTGTTCGCGGCCTCCCACGCGTCGTGGCAAACCGCGGCGGGATCGGCCTTATACTGCCCCTTGATGATCGGCACCTTGAGCCGGTCCGCCCAAACTTCGAGCTGCTCAATGGCAGCCGCGCGGAACGTATCCGCCGCTGCCAGCATTACGGTGCGGCCCTGATTGGTCAGCCACTGTGCAAGGCGCGCCGTGCTTGTCGTCTTGCCCGTGCCGTTGACGCCCAGGATCAGGATCACACACGGCTTGTCAGGGAAAAACGGCAGCGGCGAGGTCTCCGCCGGAAGGATCTTGAGAATCTCCTCGCGGCAAACGTCCACGACTTCCTCGGGATCGAGACTGCGGCCCATCGCGCGCAGCCGGTCGAGGATTTGCGTCGTCATGCGAAGCCCCACGTCGCCGCTGATAAGTGACTCCTCGAGTTCGTCGAGGTCCACTTTGCGTCGTGAGAACCGCTGGAGCAGTCGTTTGAAAAAGCCGGCCATGTGGCGCGCGCCATAATGGCGACCCCGGCAATTGCAAGGGCCGGCACGGCCACCTGCCGGGCGCGGCTGCAAAGTAGTCCAGGACTTTAGTCCGTTCGCCATTCGAGCCACAACCAAGTCCGACCGCCAAAGCCCCCCCGGCGGACTAAAGTCCACGACTACATTGCATGCGCCTCGCCGGCCAAACGCAGTCCAGGACTTTAGTCCGCCCGGGCCACAAGCATCTCGACAGCCGCGCTGCTGCGGACTAAAGTCCTCGACTACTTTCTCTCGCATCCGCCATGCCTCTCCGCCCGCTTGATCGCCGCAGCGACATCCATGTGCATCGCGAAAAGCTGCCGCACTGGCGGCAATGGGGGGCGACTTATTTCGTGACCTCACGGCTGGCGGATTCCGTCCCCGCGGGCGTCGCCAAACAATGGCAGGGGAAACGCGCCGCGTGGCTCGAGGAACGGGGCGTGGCGTCCGCGGAGGATCTGTCTGATGACGACCACCACGCTTATCACCGGGAGTTCACCGCGCGCTTTCATGCGCTGCTGGATGCCGGACACGGCGACTGCCTGCTGGCACGTCCGCAATGCACAGCAATTCTGCAAACAAGACTCATCGCCGGACACAGTTCGGGCTATCATCTCGACGCTTGGGTCGTCATGCCAAACCACTTCCATGCCCTCGTGGAACCGGCGCAGGGCATCACCCTTGGCGACATCGTGAAGAAATGGAAAGGCGGCAGCGCTCGCGAGATCAATCTCGCCTGCGGGCGGAGCGGCACGGTCTGGCAGGCTGAGCCGTTCGATCACGTCGTCCGCAGCATGGCGCAGATGAATCACTTCCGCCGCTACATCGCGGGGAATCCCGGGAAGGCGAGACTGCGGGGAGGATTCGTGCTGGGGATCGGAGCCGACGCGGCGCTGACTGCAGACGCCATGCTGGAGCACTTCGGCATCGACCGAAAAGAAAAAAGTAGTCCAGGACTTTAGTCCGCCGGGGGCGCGGCGCGGGGCGCGAATGGCGAGCGGACTAAAGTCCACGACTACCCTGTTCGCTTGACCGGGGCCATGCCCCGCGTGACGCACCGCCCATGTTCTCCCACGTTGTTATCTTCTGGACCGATCCCGCCAACCCCGCCGCCGCCGATGAACTGCTCGCCGGCATGGAGCAATACCTCCGACCCATTCCCGGCGTGCTCTTTTTTCACTCTGGAAAAATGGTCACCAGTCCCCGCCCGGTGGTGGATCAAAGCTACCAGGTCGCCCTGAACCTTGTCTTCCCCGACAAGGCCACGCAGGACGAATACCAGGTGCATCCGCTCCACCTCGAATTCGTTGAGAAGGTCTTCAAGAAGGTCTGCCAGCGGGCGGTTATTTATGACTTCGCGTGAGCAAGACGCGGCACGCTGATTGTGCGCGCTGGTTTTCACGCCGGGATCAATTTTCAGTGACAACTCCAAACGCGGCACGGTAAGGATGAAATTAAACCGGTATTTCCTGCCGGGAATCAGTTACTCCTGCGCCTCACATTACGCGCCCGGCCTGACGGACGTGAGCAGCAGTTTCCATCCCGACGGCACGGTCACGGTCCGCTACCGCACCATGCTCAGCATTGCCGCCGGCACCCGTGTTTACATCCGGCTCCTCGTCATACTGCCATGAAGTGTCACTGGGATCCGGTGCTTTTGACTGACACCTCTGCGGCAAGAGGTGGCAGTGCGCGTTTTCCCCAAAAAACACCCCAGAAAACAATTGACGCCTCATGGGGGTTTTGCCTATACGTCTCCCGATAATTCATTCTTTACTCATGAAAATTCACGCCCTTCTCGCTCTGGCTTTTTGCGCCGCCGGCTTACTGAGCCAGTCCCACGCCGCCACCACCGTCAACGCCGGCACCATCAGTGACGTCAACGGCCCCGGCAGCCTTGACTTCACTAACAATGTCTATGCAGTCCGCTTCAACGGTCCCGCGCTGGTGGTGAATGGCGTGACCTTCTCCCCTGATGGCGTAGCCCCCCAGGGACCCGCGCCCGCCGGCTTCTCCTCCGGCGGCCCGCAGTTGGTGACCGACTGGCAGACGAAGCCGGAATTTGGCGCCACCGTCGATGATGATAATCTGGAGGAAATTTACAGCGACATCCGCTGGACGAATCAGGGGCCGGACGGTGCCGGCCCCGACCCCAACCTCCAGGCGAGCATGGCTGTCACCCCGGGGCAGATGTACCGGCTCCAGGTTCTGTTTTACGGCAACCATGCTGGTGACAACCGCGGCTGGGACATCCTGGTGGATGGCGTGGGTGTGGTGGACAACGTCTGGTCGCTGGGGATAAGTACCGGTGGCGAGCCGGCCTACGACCCCAATCGCGGGCTCGTCTATACTTATGACTTCATCGCGCCGGACAGCGTGTTGAATGTCGAGTTCGGACACGGCAATCTAATCGGCCCGGGCGATGCGACCGAGTTTGCCGACGACAATGCCATCTGGTCCGGCATCATGCTCTCCACCATCCCCGAGCCCTCCACCGCGCTGCTCGGCGGCGTGGCGGCGCTCGGATTGTTGCGCCGGCGTCGTTCCCGGTTCTAAGTGCGCGGCGTGAATCGTCTCCGCTTTCCGTTTTCCCCACGGCCCCTGTTGTTCACAGCAGGGGCCGTTCTTTTGGCGTCGTGCGGGAAGAAGGAGACTCCGCAACCTTCTCCGTCCGCGCCACCTCCCGCGGCGGTGCAAAACACGCGCCCGTCCCTCGTGCCACTCCAGGAAATCGGCATGGTCCACGCCGGGGTGCCTGCGCGACTCGACGAGCACTCATGGGAAACCGAGCACCTCAACGACGCGGCCGGTCATCAATTGAAGGAAATCGGAAAGCTGCTGGCCTCGCAGTCTCTGGATTCGCTTCCTTCCATGGAGTCCTTCCTCGCCCCCGGGTTCCGTAGCACACCGCTGCGCCCGGAATCGCTCACCGCCCCCTTTTCTCAACCGCCGCTAACAGTACAGCGCATGGCCACACCGGCGGAACCGCAGCCGGTGGATGCCGCGGGTTTTGCCAGCCTGCTCCGCGGACTCTTCACCAGCGTGCCGGTGCCCGTGGAGATCACCACCAACTTCAAAACCTTCCGCGTCACCGCCGACCCGCCGGAGACGACCGTGCGCGTCGAAGTCGTCGCCCGCAGCAGTGCGCGCGCTATGCAGCAGGTGGCGCAGTGGCGCTGTCGGTGGGACATGACGCAGAAGGACGAGCCGCGCCTGCTCGCCGTCACCGTGGAGGCGTTTGAGGAAACGGTGACGGACTCCGCGCATACGTTCACCGACTGCACGGGCGCGGTGCTCGGTGCAGATTCCGCCTTCAAAGAACACCTCGCGCACAGCCTTGATCACTGGGTCGCACGCATGGAGCAGCAGTATGTTTTCGGACCGTCAGGCTGGGAGGGATTCGCGATGGGCGATGCCAATGGCGACGGACGCGAGGATATTTACGTCTGTCAGCCGGGCGGCCTGCCGAACCGGCTCTTCGTGCAGAATGCCGACGGCTCCCTTACGGACAAGGCGCGCGACTGCGGCGTGGACTGGTGGGACCAGTCGCAGGCCGCGCTCTTCTGCGATTTCGACAACGACGGCGATCAGGACCTCGCCATCGCCATGATCTGGGGCGTGCTCTTCATGGCGAACGACGGCGCGGGAAAGTTCACACCCGCCGGCAGCAAACTCAGTCCGGAAGGCATGCCCTACTCGCTCGCTGCCGCGGACTTCGATGCCGACGGCGACGTTGATCTCTACGCCTGCTGCTACGCCAAACGCGCCACCGCGGTGGAGAACCGCTTCCTCGCCCGACCGCTTCCCTATCACGACGCCAGCAACGGCAGCCGCAACATGCTCCTGCGAAATGACCGGCAGTTCCGCTTCCGTGATGTGACAAAGCCGGTCGGTCTCGACGAGAACAACAGCCGTTTCTCCTTCGCCGCCGCGTGGGAGGACTACGACGGCGACGGTGACCTCGATCTCTATGTGGCCAACGACTTTGGCCGCAACAATCTCTACCGCTGTGACCGGAGCCCCGACGGCAGTGTTAAATTCAAAGACGCCGCCGCCGGGGCCGGAGTCGAGGACATCTCCGCCGGCATGAGCGCAAGCTGGGGCGATGCCGACAACGACGGACGGCCCGATCTCTATGTTAGCAACATGTGGAGCAGCGCGGGGAATCGCGTGACCTATCAGCGGCGTTTCCGTGAGGGCAGCGGCGCGCTGTCGTCGTTCCAGCGCCATGCGAAGGGCAACTCGCTTTTCCAGAATGCCGGCGACGGCACTTTCCACGACGTGAGCGTGGAGTCGGGCGTCACGATGGGCCGCTGGGCATGGGGCAGCCGCTTCGTGGACCTCAACAACGACGGCTGGGACGATCTCGTCGTCGCCAACGGCTACATCACGCAGCCCGACCCCGGCGACTTGTGAAGTTTTTATTGGCGCCAGGTCGTGGCGCAAAGCCCTGAGTCCAACACGGACACCGCCGACAGCGCGTATGCAAAAAGCTGGGACGCGCTCGGGGCACTCATCGCGCAGGGGAAGTCGTTCAGCGGACGCGAGCGCAACTGCGCGTTCCTCAATCTCGGCGAGAAAGTCCCGTCGTTCGCCTGCGCCAGTGGTGCGGTAAATCTGGATCAGATGGATGATTCCCGCGCCATCATTCCCGCCGACTGGGACGGCGATGGGGACCTCGATCTTTGGTACAGCAACCGGACCGCACCGCGTCTTCGTTTTCTCCGTAATGACATGGTCAGCGGCCGTCACTGGCTCGCGCTGCAACTCGAAGGCCGCACCTGTAATCGCGATGCCATCGGCGCGCGCGCGGAGCTTACGCTGGTCGCAAAAGATGGCACGAAACGCACACTGTGGCGTCGCGTGAAGGCGGGCGACGGCTTTCTCAGTCAGACGCCGAAGACGTTGCATTTTGGTTTCCGCGAGGACGAAACGATCGGGAATCTTCTCGTCCGCTGGCCTGCTCCCGGTCTCGATGAAGTCATTCTTCCTGACGTGCATCCGGATCAACTCTACAAAATCACGCAGGGAGCCGGACCGGAACTGATGAACCGAACGAAGGCGCTCCCGCTCGCCGCGGGTGCGGCGGTTCTGCCGGAGGAAAAGGAAGCGGTGCGCGCCGTGCTCGTGAATCGCCTGCCGGTGCCGAAGCTGGATTACGTTGATCTCCAGGGCCGGCAGCAAAGTGTCGGCGGCGGCCCATTGGATAAACCAACGTTGATTCTGCTATGGGGCAGTTGGTGTGCCCGCTGCCGGGCGGAAATGACGGAACTCACCGCGCAGGCGGCGGCACTGGCCGGACTGCGCATTCTCGCCCTGGCGGTGGACACCGCCAGAGAAAATCCTGACAAGAAGGACATCGCAAGCGGGCACCGCTCGCTGACAGATCTGCGCTGGCCGTTCGATGCCGGCTTTGCCACACCGGAGGCCGTGCGCGGGCTCGCCGTGCTGGAAAGCAAAGCACTCTATCCCGAGCGCTCTCTGCCGCTGCCCACCGCCTATCTGCTGAGTCCCGCTGGCCGCATCGCCTTCATCTACCACGGGGCGGTCACGCCCGCGCAACTCGCGCAGGATGCCGCGCTCGCGGCACAGACGCCCGCGGATCCGGAGACCGCAGCCTTTCCCTTTCCCGGACGCAGTGCCCGCGGGCTCTTTCCGCTCACCTTCGCAGGTCAGGTCCAGACCTTGCGCGACGCCGGGTATCTCGATGACGCGCGGCGCGAGTTGCAGCGGCAGATCGCCAAACCGGATTCCCCGGGAAAGGCGACCGCCTTTCGATTGCTCGCCGACATGGAGGATGAGGCAGGCCACCCGGACGAAGCCGTCGCCGCGTGGCAGAAAGCCATCGCCCTGACACCTGATGATGCGGCCACCCGCATGGCACTTGCCGCAACACTATGGAAAGCAAAGCGCCCGGGTGAATCCGAAGCCGCCTTCGCCGGGGCAGCGGCACTCGCCAAAGATGCCGCCGGCTTTCAGAATCAGATCGGCAAAGTCTGGCAGACTCTCGGCGAGCATACCAAAGCCCGCGACGCTTTCGTTGCCTGCATTGCCGTCGCACCGGACAACATTGAGGCGCTCTTTAATCTCGCCGTCACCCGGCAGCAAAGCGGTGACATCGCCGGGGCCATCCTTGGCTATGAAACAGTCCTCCACAGGAAGCCTGATCTGCTCGACGCCGGCAGCAACCTTGCATGGCTGCTGGCCACAGCAAAAGACAGCAAGTTGCGGGACGCCGGGCGAGCCCTGACCCTTGCCATGCAGATTAACAACGCTGCCGCCGGCCGCTCGCCCGCCGTGCTCGACAACCTAGCCGCCGCGCACGCCGCCGGCGGAAACTATCCTCAGGCCGCCGCCACGGCACAGGAGGCTCTCGCCCTCGCCCTCGCCTCAGGCGAAGCGCCGCTCGCCGCCGACATTCGTCAACACCTCGCCGCCTACCAGCGCGGCCAACCGTGGATTGAATGAGCCCGAAAGCCCGGTTTTGCAAAACGCCTCGCATTTCGAGTTCCTCATCATGGCGAGCGGCTTGCCAAGCCGCGGTCCCGGGAGCTCTGAACACATCCGCGGCTTGCGCACCGCGTACCGCTGCGCCAGGAAGCGCCCTCCATCCTCCGCATGACCTTTCTCAAGCGCCTCCGTTCTGTCCTCAAATGGCTGCTCCTCGCCCTCGTGCTGTGGTGCGGCTGGGTCGGTGCCCGCATCGTGCAAAGTGCAGCCACCGACGAAACCAGAATGGCGGACGTCGCCATTGTCATGGGAGCCGCTGCCTACGGAGACAGGCCGTCGCCGGTCTTTGAGCAGCGTATCGCACACGGCGTGGCTTTGTATAAGAAAGGCATGGTAAAGAAAATCATCCTCACCGGCGGTTTCGGCGACGGCGCGGAGCACGCGGAAAGCGAAGTCGCCCGCCGCTTTGCCATCGAACAGGGCGTGCCCGGGCGCGACCTGCTCATGGAAAAGAAGTCGCGGACCACTCTGGAAAACCTCCAGCAGGCCCGCGACCTCATGAAGACGCACGGGCTCAAGGAGGCTTTGCTGGTGAGCGATCCCATGCACATGGAGCGCGCACGCTGGATGATGCACGACCTCGGCGTCACCGCCTGGCGTTCCCCCACACCGACAACACTTTACACCTCCACGGGTGCGAAGGCCGGATTCCTCCTCCGCGAAATCTATGCCATCACCGCCTACCTTGTGGCGGGCATTTGAGTCACTGCCCGGCCATTTGGCGGCGCCAGTCACGCACCCTCGAAATCGCCATCCACGACTGCTGGACAATGAGCCCCAGCATGATCGCCAGCCAGATCGCCTGCCACTGCACGAGAGCAAAAACCATGGCCGCGCCGCCAAGCACGAGGCCGGTCCACGCCGCGATAAGCAGGCTCTTGACAGGGCCGACGAAAAACCACAAAATCCCGCGGAACATCTGACCGCCGTCGAGCGGATAGGCAGGGACGAGGTTGAAGATGAGCATCACCGTGTTGATCCAGAAAATATTGTGAAGGAACAACGGCAGCGTTTCCAGATAACCGTCAGCCCCCACCGGCCCTGTGGAGTAAAAGTGAAAAGGATCACCATAGCTCCGGACGGTGAAGTAGAGCACCGGCCAGAGCACGACATTCACCAGCGGCCCGGCGGCAATCCCCCAAAGGTAAGCCCCCGGCCGCGGCGGCGTCTGCACAAACGCAATACCGCCGAACGGCCACAGCAGGATGCGATCCGCGGTTCCGCCCACCTGCCGGGTGGCAAACGCGTGACCGAATTCATGCACCAGGACAATGACAAAGAGCGCCACATATTCCGCGATGTCCCAGCCGATGTGCGGATACTGCCCCTGCCCCTTGTTGATATGATACACGGCAACGAGCAGCCATGACCAGTGAAGGAACACATGGATGCCGCGGAATCTGAACAGCGGCCAGGTGCCAGGCGATGGAGCATCGGGAGAAGGGGGGGCGGGAAACATGACGCATATGGCAACCGCTCCGGGCATCCTGCCAGCGCGGATGCAGGCCTCCCGGGAAGGGCCGTTGGAAGAATTGGCCGCCATCGGCGTCTTCATTGACCTGCGGCGATTCGATGATTCTCCCGCCATACCTCCCCATGATGCTGACACGCGCCATTTCTCTATGCCTTTTGCTCCCGGCTCCGCTCTTGGGGGGCCCGGTGGATTATAACCGGGACGTTCGCCCGCTGCTCTCCGACCGGTGTTATGCCTGCCACGGCCCGGACGCGAACAAGCGCGAGGCCGGCTTGCGGCTGGATACTCCGGAGGGGGCGACGGCGGTGCTCAAGAGCGGCAATCGCGCGGTGGTCCCGGGTAAACCGAAGGAGAGTGCCCTTTTCGAGCGTATTCATGCGACGGATCCGGATGACATCATGCCGCCCAACAAATTGAATCGTCCTCTGACTGATGCCGGGCGCAGCATTCTCGTGCGCTGGATCGAGGAAGGCGCGGGCTATGACAAACACTGGGCCTTTTCGGCACCGCAGAAGCATCCGGCTCCGGCAGTGAAGGATGCGGCATGGGCGAAGGACGACATTGACCGCTTCATTCTCCAAAAGCTGGACGCACAGAATCTCACGCCAAACGCGGAGGCGGATCGCGGGGCACTGCTGCGGCGCGTGTCATTCGTGCTTACCGGACTGCCGCCGTCGCCGGAGCAGCTTGCAGCCTTTGTCAGCGACAGTGCGGCGGACGCTTACGAAAAGCAGGTCGATGCCCTCCTGGCCTCGCCGCGCTTTGGCGAACGCATGGCGCTCGACTGGATGGACGTCGCGCGCTTCGCGGACACGTTCGGCTATCAGTCGGACCTCGGCTGCTTCGTCTGGCCGTGGCGTGACTGGGTGATCACCGCGTTCAATAAAAACCTGCCCTACGATCAGTTCGTCACCTGGCAAATCGCCGGCGATCTGTTGCCTGACGCCACGCAGGAGCAGCGCCTCGCGACCACCTTCAACCGCCTGCACCGCCAGACGCAGGAGGGCGGCTCCATTGAGGCTGAGTTCCGTCAGGAATACGTCTCCGACCGGGTCCACACTGCGG
>JANNVM010001094.1:0-2011 GCA_031414455.1 Verrucomicrobiota bacterium | reverse complement strand
CGTCCACGACGACGGCACCGTCCGCATCCTCGCTTGTGACGGCGATGAGACGGCCATCCCGGCTGCGGCAGGCACGCGTCGGGATTGGAAAGGGCAGCGGAATTTTTTGGGGCGCACCCAACGCGAGCGCCCCATCGGTGCCCGTACGGTCCGGGATCGACCAGCGATGCAGGCCAGCGTCGCCACAGGTGATTAGTTCCCGCCCGTCCGGCTGAAAAAATGCCGAGGGAGTTTTTCGAATTGGGAGGAAGGCCGCTTCCCGACCGGTGGCGATTTCCCAAATGGTCACGCCCTCGTGCATACCCATCGCCAGCAGCCGGCCATCGGGGCTGATGTCGCCGTCAAAAAACCCGCGCTGCTCCAGGCCGAGACTGCTGACCATGGTGCGGTATTCCGGGCACGCCGCGACTTCTAGAAGTTGCCCTCCTTTTTCTGTGGCAAACGCGCCAACCCACCGGCCATCGGTGCTGAAATCCAACGAACTGAGCGGGTGGGAAAACTGCAGCACCGGGCGTCCGGACGAAGACTCCCACATGCGGACGGTGGCATCCCATGAATTCGAAACCAGCAGGCTGCCGCCCGGATGAAAACCCAGCTGCGTGACTTGTTGCCCATGGCCCTCCATGGTGGCGACTTTGCGTTTCGCCGGCACGTCCCAGATTTGAATGCGCGGATCCGAGCCCCCCACTGCGAGACGAATCCCATCGGGGTGCCATGCGACGACCTGCTCGTCCATTTTTCCAACCATCAGATCCGCAACCAGCGTGCCATCGGAGGTGTCGTAAACCGAAACCGTCGTCCCATGGAAATAACCGACGGCAATACGAGGATCCGTGGGGTGGAATGCCAGAGACCACGGGGTCGCGCTGGTCTTGTAACGGTCGGTTTCCCGCCCTGTCGTCAGATCCATCACACGAATGGAATCGAACTGAGAAACAGCGAGACGTCGGCAGTCCGGGCTGAAGCACCAGCACATACATTTTCCCAACCCATCGCCCAACACGACCTGCCCGTCGCTTACGCGCCAGATGTGCAGTTTCGAATCAACATCCTGCTGCGCCACAAACCGGCCGTCGCGGCTGAGGGTCATATCGCGCGTGAGCCGCCCGGTTTCGATGCGCCTCAGCTCGCGCCCGTCGGGGATGGAGTGCAGGATGAGCACTTTCGCGTCCTTTCTATCCCAGGTGACCGAGAGCCGGCATTCGCCATCCACATACTCCGGCCGGAGGCCGTTCCAACTCGGACCGGGGCGCACATCCGGCAGCGTCATCGCGGCGATGGCTTCGTCGCGCAGGCGCTCGTCGGGACGGATGGCGGCAGCTTTGGCCAGAGCGTCGAGACTGTCGAGGCGCTGCCCCGGTTGGCGGCTGAAGCGGCCTGCGCGGGCGGAATTCAGGAGCGCAGAAAAAAGCTGCTCCTTCGCGTCGGTCAGGGCTGCGTTCCGCTGCTCCAGGGCCACGTCCTTTTCATTTCGCTCGCGCGTGATCCGCGCCCGGCTCGCGGCGAGGACGATCACCGTCAGCAGGAGCGCGAGGGAGACCAGCGCCCCCGCGGTGAAGGCGAGCTTGTTCCGCCGCACCATCCGCCGGAAGCGGTAGAGCTGGCTCGAAGGGCGCGCGAGGACCGGCTCACTGGCGAGGTGCCGGCCAATGTCGAGCGCGAGACCGTTCGCGGTTTCGTAGCGGCGGGTGCGGTCTTTTTCGAGCGCCTTCATCACGATCCAGTCGAGGTCGCCGCGGATTTGCACGATGAGCCTGGCTCCGTCGGCCTGGCGGCGCTGCGCCACGCTTGTCCGCTGGTCGGCGCTCATGCTGCTGACAAACAGCGAAGGCGAAGGTGGCTCCTGCTCGCGGATGAGGCGGCGGATTTCGTCGAGACCCGCTTTCATCATCTCTCCGGGGTCGAATGGGGTGCGACCGGTGAGCAATTCGTAGAGCAACACGCCGAGGCTGTAGATGTCGCTGCGCGTGTCAATGTCGAGTCCGCTCATTTCCGCCTGCTCGGGCGACAT
>JANNVM010001093.1:0-3634 GCA_031414455.1 Verrucomicrobiota bacterium | reverse complement strand
AGGAGGGATGGAGAGCACTGGCGCAACCGCGCCGGTGCTCATTCCCTCATTCCCTCCGTCTCTCCGTCCCTCTGTCCCCGCGACCGGAGCGGGACGGATCACCGCTCTGGCCTTCGGTTTCCGCGGGACAATGCCAGGGTGAGACGGGACAGCGCCGGCTTCATCACTGACGAATTCAAAGGTCCACGGCATCACCTGACTGATGGCGGTGAGGGCGGGATCGCCGGAGAGTTCGCCAAAGGCGACTTCCTGAACCATGCCGCGGCGGATCGCGACCGTGGCCCGCCTGCCGGTGGCTTCATTATGGAGCCGGAGTTCCCCTGGAGTGTCGGTGTGAACGATGCGCTCGATGAGACGGGTCATTGTCATGCCGCTGCCTTCGTCAATGGTGCCGGAAAAATTCATCGCGCAGTCTCGTTAGCGCGTATCGCGGAGAAGTTCCTCCACCAGTTCGCGGAGTTCCTGGGGTTGATAGGGCTTGGGCAGGACGGCCCGGAAACCGTAGTCCAGATAGCGGCTCATCACCGGGTCATCGCTGTAGCCGCTGCTGACGATTGCGCGGACGTCAGGATCCAGTGCCCGGATTTTCTCCATGGCCGCAGCGCCGCCCATTCCCCCTGGGATGCTGAGGTCCATGACGAGAAGATCGTATGGCTGCCCCTGCGCCAGGGATTCCTGATAGCGGGCCACGGTTTCTGCGCCGTCGCTGGTGGGGGAAACTTCGCATCCGGCACCCTTGAGATTCTGCACGATAAGCTGGCGGATGAGAGGCTCGTCCTCGAGAATCAGAATACGCCGGGTGCGGGCAGCAGGTTGAGTGGTCTCCGGCGCGGTGTTCAGTGAAGGAGCGGCGACGGCCTGACCGATTGTTGATGGAGGAGAGGCAGCAGGCAGGGAGACCCGGACGCGCGTGCCTTCACGCCATGCGGAAAGCAGCCGGATCGTGCCGTCGTGGCCTTTGGCGATGCTTTCCACTACCGTCAGGCCGAGGCCGCTGGCGTTGGCATCCTGACGGGTCGTGTAATAGGGCTCAAAGACATGCTCAAGATTTTCAGGGGCGATGCCTTCTCCGTTATCCACCATCTCAAGGAGGATGAAATCCGGGAGCGAAGCCTCCGCCGGCAATCCGAGATCGGCGGCGGTGAGTCCCACATGAGCGGGCCGTGCGAGGCGCAGGCTGATGATGCCCTCGCGGCCAACGGCCTGTTCGGCATTCTTCATCAAATTGCTCAGCAGCCGGCGGATCTGATGCCGGTCCACGTCCGCCTGCCAAATATCGCCGCTCACACCCATGCGGTAGTCAATCCCTGGACGCTTCGGCCATTCGGCAAACCACTCCTGGACGAGCCGGCCGATGTCCGTCGGCTGCTTGATCGGCGCGCCGCCCCTGGCAAACGTCAGGAGCTGCTGCACGAGGTTTTGTGCCTGAACCGTAGCTTGTCGGGCAGTACGGAGTTCGTTCGCTCCGGGGCCGTCAGAGGCGATGTTCATTTCCGCCAAAGAGAGATTGCCGAGGAGAACTGTGAGGAGGTTGTTGAAGTCGTGGGCAAACCCGCGGGCGAGCAATCCTAGGGATTCCAGCTTCTCCAGTTTGTTTTGATGATCCTCCGCATGCTTCCGCGCCGTGATCTCCCTGAAGAGTGCGAGGAGTCCCGGGCCAAACGGATAGAGTTGCACCTCGTACCACTGGCCTTTCGCTTCATTTTCCATCTCAAATGAGCGGGGGACCCGCCGGCTCATCGCCGTGGAGAACTCATGGTAATACTGGTGATGCGCGCTGGCCGGCAGGCAGTCCCAAACGATGCATCCCAGCAGGCCCTCGCGCCGACCGTCAAGGGCGCGGGCTGCGAGGTTGTTCAGATAGGTGATGCGCCAGTCTTCATCGAGTGCGATGAGCGGGTCGGAAATGCTGCTGACGATGTTGGCGAGATTCGGCCACGGTGTGCCGCTGGTGTCCGGCAGGGCAGGGGGCGGAACGATGCCCTCCTTGCGGCGGAAGAGCACCACGATGCCGGTGAGCGCTCCGTCGGCATCACGGATGGGAGTGGTATTGTCCTCGATGGGAATGGCCACACCGTCCTTGTCCGTCAGGATCATCGTGCGCAGGGCGCTGCCTCCATTCATGAGACTTGGAGGGTCCATGGCTTCACCGCCGGGCAGCGAAACACGGAAGACCTCGTGCAACGGCCGTCCGGCGGCCGAGGCCAGCGTCCAGCCGGTAAGGCGCTCGGCGACAGGGTTCAGGAAGGTAATCACGCCGAGAACGTCCGTGCTGATAACTCCCTCGGCCATACTGCGCAGGGTGCTCACGAAGCGCTCTTCGCTGGCGCGGAGTGAGCGGTCGGCCTTGTGCCGGCTGAACGCGAGTTCAACAACGCTGCGCAGTTCGCTCTCGTGAAACGGCTTCAGCAGATACCCGTAGGGCTCGGCCGTGCGCGCCCGTTTCGTCGTCCGTTCGTCGGCATGGCCGGTAAGAAAAATTACCGGCCGGTGATACTCCCGCTGAATGCGGCCCGCCGCTTCGATGCCATCCATGTCCCCCTGGAGATGAATATCCATGAGTACGACGTCCGGCTGCTGAATCTTTACGGCTTCCATCGCCTCCGCTCCACTGCGGCACAGTGCCGTGACTTCATAGCCGGCGCGGGTGAGGGTCTGATGCAGATCCCGTGCGACGAGAGTCTCGTCCTCGACAACAAGGATGCGCAGCGGGTTAATGGATGACATGAGTGAACGGTGGTCGGTGTGCCGGTGAAAGGCACCCGCCGCCAAGTAGCGGGACCGTGCGGGCGGGGCAAATGGAAAAACTGCCCGCGTCAGTGAGTCGCGAGCCAGTCGAGAATCTCCTGCGCCATGCACGGGCCGATGCCGGGGACGGCGGCGATGGCGGCGGCGGACTGTTTCCGGAGGCGGGTGACGGAGCCGAAGGCCTTGAGCAGGGCGTTCCGCCGGTTCTGCGAGACGCCGGGGATGTCGTCGAGCAGGCTTTCTGCCACCGGGCGCTTCATGAGGAGCTGGTAGGGAGAAGGTTATCCAGCATCCTGTCGGACTTGTCCGGGATGTGAAAAACCTGGGGATTAACGTTACTTCGTTACACATAATAATTGCCCAGGCCCTCGGGCTGGTTAGTAATGGCGTCGTGCTTCCGGCGGCGGCTTTATCCGCAGCGGAGGGACAAATCCCAACCTCAAGCCAAACCCACACCAGCCGCAGCCTGTCTTCGGCTCTCAAAAAGAGGAATGCTCAGCGCTCGCCAAACTCGGGCGGCGCCTGATGAATTTTGCCGGACGCTTCGCGGATGTGTTTCGCACGCGCACAGACAGTGGCGCGACGCATGCGAGGATTTACCTGCAGGGGCTTTTGAGCAAGGAACCGGCGAAGAACATGGAGCGCATGGCCGAAGTGATGGCGGACGTGTCGTGGCAAAGCCTGCAGCAGTTCATCAGCGACAGCAACCGGGATAAGCGCGCGCTGTGGGACCGGATCGCGGAGTGCGCTAACGCACGGCTCGGCGGGCACCGCGACAGCATGCTGGTCATCGACGAATCGGCGATGACCAAGCAGGGCAAGTCTTCGGCGGGAGTCGCGCGTCAGCACAACGGCCGCCTCGGCAAGACCGACAACTGTCAGGTCG
>JANNVM010001092.1:0-5143 GCA_031414455.1 Verrucomicrobiota bacterium | reverse complement strand
ATGACGGGCTGGAAAAGACACTGGACCGGCTGTTCACCCCGCCGCCGGAGGAAGCGTCCTTTACTGAGACGGCGGCCCTGCTGCGGCAGACGGCGGGTGACTCGGACGACATCGAACAACTTAAGACATGGTGGCTCTACCGCATGACCGCCGGGCCGGACCTGCTGACAGAAAAGATGTGCCTCTTCTGGCACAACCTGTTCGCCACCTCCAATGTCAAGGTGCGCTCCGCGCGCCATATGGGCACGCAGAACGACCTCATCCGCACGCACGCGCCGGGTGATTTCAAGGCGCTGCTCGCCGGCATGGCGCGCGATGTTGCCATGCTGATCTGGCTCGACGGCAACGCCAACCGTCTGCGCAGTCCAAATGAAAACTTCGCCAGGGAAGTGATGGAGCTTTTTACTCTCGGCACCGGCCACTACACCGAGGCCGACATCCGGGAGGCCGCCCGCGCGTTCACCGGCTGGCACGTCAGGAATGATCAGTTTTGGTTCAATCGTCTCCAGCATGACACCGGCACGAAGAAGGTCTTTGGGGCCTCCGGAAACTTCGACGGTGACGACGTGCTGCGGCTCTGCCTCGCACACGAAGCCTGCCCGCGTTTTCTAGCCATGCGCCTTCTCCAGGAATTCGTCATGCCTCATCCTGACGATGCCGCCATCACTGCGGTGGCCGGCAGCATCCGCGCGCACGACTTCCAAATGAAACCGATCCTGCGCGGTCTCCTCGGCTCACAGTTGTTTTTTTCCGCCGCCGCCCGTCACAGCCTCATCAAGAGCCCGGTGCAGTTCGTCCTTGGCACCTGCCGCGCCCTCGAAGTCCGGCCCAATCTCAAGACCACCGCGCAAATCATCTCCCGTCTCGGCCAGGATTTGTTCCACCCGCCCACCGTCAAGGGCTGGGAAGGCGGCCGCCTGTGGATCACCTCCGCATCGCTGCTGCAGCGCGCCAATTTCGCCGCCAGCCTAACCAACTCCGGCATTTACGGAGAAATCGGTGCGCCCCTGACATCCATCGAACAGCAGGCGGAACTGCTCCTCGGCCGCGATGCCGACCTGTCACCGGCAGCCTCCTGTTTTGAGAAAGCATCCGGCTCCCGCGACGAACGGGCCCGCGGTGCCCTGCATCTTATCCTGACAATGCCGGAATTCCAAACCGCCTGATTACCTGCCATGAACCGCCGCCATTTTCTCCAGCGTTCCGCCGGTCTCGTCGCCATCGGTGCGACGGCACCCGCCTTTCTCTCCCGCGCGGTTGCCGCCGACAGGAACGACCCGGACCAGCGCATCCTCGTCATCGTTCAGCTCGCCGGCGGCAACGACGGCGTGAATACCGTCATTCCCTGCGCTGACGACGCCTATCACTCGGCGCGTCCCAGCCTCGCCTTCAAGCGCGACACGGTTCTAAGGATCAACGACCACATCGGCCTGCACCCGCAGCTCGCGGGAATGAAGTCGCTCTACGACGAGGGCGCGCTGTCCATTATCCAGGGAGTCGGCTATCCGCATCCCAACCGTTCGCATTTCCGTTCCATGGATATCTGGAACACCGCCCGGGCGGAGTCGGAAATCACGGGCGACGGCTGGCTCGGACGCGCGCTGGATAACAGTGCGGCGCGCTTTGCCGGAAAAGTTCCCGCGCTCGCCCTCGGCATGGACAATCTGCCGCTCGCCCTCGTTGCACCGCGCACCAACGTTCCCTCCATCCGCAGCATTGACGACTATCAGCTTCGCTTCGGCGACATCCCGTTAGCGGATCAGCAACTGCGGCAATCACTTGCCCGGAAGCTGGCCGATGGGAAAGCGGATGCCAGTGATCTCAGCTTCATCCGGCAGACGCTCGGCACCGCCATCGACAGCGCCGCCCGCCTCAAAGAAGTCGCCGCCAGCTACCAGCCGGCGGCGCCCTATCCGCAGACGCAACTCGCCGGCAATCTTAAGACCGTGGCCCAACTCATCGCGGGTGAACTGGGCACCCGGATCTTCTTCGTTTCCCTTGGAGGATTCGACACTCACTCCCGCCAGGCCGGCTCTCACGCGGCATTGCTGGCCGAACTCTCCGGTGCGGTCTCGGCATTCTTCAAAGACCTCCGCGCCCACCATCTGGCTGACCGCGTCCTGCTCGCGACTTACTCCGAGTTTGGCCGCCGCCTCAAGGAAAACGGCAGCCTCGGCACCGATCACGGTGCGGGCTCACAGATGTTCGTCGTCTGCGGCGCTGCCAAAGCCGGCGTCTTCGGCGATCATCCCAGCCTGACGGATCTCGACGACGGCGATCTCAAACACCACACCGACTTCCGCTCAGTGTACGCCACGCTGCTGGCCCGCTGGCTCCGCATTCCCTCCGAGCCGGTGCTCGGCGGAAAATTCGCTCCGGTGGAGTTTTTGACGGCGTGAGGATTTGGAGCGGCGGAACGCGCTGCTGAAGAAAAGGCTTTGCGCCACTCCCGGATGTCAGCCATCATGTCAGCCATGAAATCTGCGCTCAAACCAAAGGTCAAATCCACCCGCCCCACGCCATCGTTGTCCGGCAGCTTCACGGTGCGCGACCTGAACCGCCAGCCGGCGCAGATCCTTCGCGCCTGCGATGAACGGGGATCGGTTCGCATCCGCACCCGGGACGGTCGCACCTACGATCTGCGAGCAGAATCAGCGCCTGAAACCACCACTCCATCGGCGGGCCGGCAAGCCGCGTTTGATCGCTACCTGCAGCACCGCCGCATGCTCAAATCGCTGGGTGCAGTCTCACCCGGACCGGAGGCCGCCGATCTGATTCATCGCATCATCGCCGGTGAAGTATGAGGATCTACGCAGATACCAATTTCTTTACCAACAGCATGCTGGAATTGCCGTTCAGCCGGGACGCTGGGCGAATGATGGAAAACCTGCGGGAATCCGACACTGTCCTGCCCGTGCCGCTCCTGCTGAAATTGGAAATCACCAGCGCCCTGCAGCGCCTCGTCTTTGAAAGCCGGACGGGATCGCAACTGCTCCGCATCACGCCGGAAATGGCGCTCCTCGCCGAGGCCGCTTTTCTCTCGCAGGTGGAAGACGGCTTCCTCATGCGCGACTGCGCCATCCCCGATGCCGCGCTTAGCGCACAGTTCAGCGACCTTGTTCACCGCCACACCGCAAAGCACGGCTTCCGTACCTACGACACCCTCCATGTCGCCTCCGCCCTCGTCCTCGGCTGCGATACCTTCTGGACCTTCGACATCCGTACGAAAAAGCTCGCGGCCCTGGAGGGGCTGGCCACGAATTGAGCATTACGATTGCCTGGGCCACTTTCAGGCTTTCCGTTCCATGAAAGCCGGCGTCTTCGGCGACCATCCCGGCCTGACCGATCTCGACGACGGTGACCTCAAACACGCCACCGACTTCCGCTCCGTCTATTCCACGCTGCTGGACGGCTGGCGCGGAACATTATCCGTGTTCAAGGGCTTGAGTGTCGCGTTTCCTGCGCGTTGCTGGCGTTACCCATGGATGCGATCGCTTCTTCACTCCCGGCGCTGCGGTGCAGTTTCTGGTTCGTAACCTGCGCGGCGACCGCGATGCTCAGCGCGTCACTGCAAGCAGCAGACGAGTGGACGGACATTTCCAGTCCGTTGCTGGAGCGGCTGGCCAAAGAGGGCTCGAAGTCGGAATGGCCGGGCGGTTGTTCGGGCGTGGTGGTGAACCGGACGAACGGGGAGGTGACGATCAAGGTGGTGGGACTCGGCCTGTGGCGGAGTGCGGACCAGGGAAAAAACTGGAAGCAGGTGGATGAAAAGACGGTCACCGGCCGTGACGAAACCGGCTGGGCGACGAGCGTGGATCAGAACGCGCCGGCGCGCATCGCCAGCTTTTCGTTCGATGGATCGGCGGGGTGGACGGCGGACGGGACGAAGTGGGAAAGTTTCAAGACGCTGGGGCGCAACTGGGATTTCGGGTCAGTGGACTGGTCGGCGGATATTCCAAAAACGATCATCGCGGCGAAACACGAAACCGATCCGCCCGGTGAAGTGTATGTGACGAGCGATGGCGGAGTGACATGGAAGCAATTGACGATCCACCTGGCAGGAAAGCCGGACCGCCTTTCCATGGCCGGGGCGCTGGGGGCGACGACGTTCATTTACAGCAATGGCGACGGCATTCACCGCAGCACGGATGCGGGCGGCACGTGGACGAAGGTATCCGCGGTGAATCCGCAGACCCGCATTCCGGTGCTCTTCAATGGTGCGAACTACCTCGGGAGCGCGAACGGACTTCTGGTTAGCAAAGACCTGGGCGCGACATGGGAAGAGCAGGGGACTGCGGTGAATGTCTGGCTCGGTCCCTTTTTCGGGCGCGATGAGAAAGAGATGGCAGTGGTGGGGAAGGACGGCATCTTCCTGACAAAAGACGCCGGCGGGACGTGGAGGAAGGCGGCGGACCTCAAGCCGGGTGCCAAGGGGTTTTCTTACAATCCGAACTGGTTCGGCTGCTACGCCTGGGATCCGGTGAACAATGCCATCTACGCCTCGGCGATGGGGAATCCGGTTTTCAGATTGAAGCTCTGAACCGCGATGCCGCGATCCCCGGAAAAGTTCCACTTATGGCGGTCGGAATGACAGCCACTGACATTGAGGAACGGATGAACCCGTGATCGAATTGGGCAACAATGCTCACGATCTCACCGCCGCCGCGCCGCTCTCTCGTCATCGCTGTCCTGCTGAGTTTCGCTGTTCTCGCTGCCAGCGCATGGCTGCGCGGAGGGGTTGGGGCCACCGGGTACGACGTTACGGATTCGCAGGGGCGGCCGATGGGATTCAACGACGTCTTTTCCGCGGAGCACTATTCCATCATCCTGAAAAATGCGGGTTGGAAGTACGCGGTCGAACAGATGGGTCCTCACGACTGGCTGCTCGCGGCTTTCCATCCTGTCCTGATTCTTCTCCTCTGCACGGCCGGTCCGCGGCAGATCAAACTTTTTCTTTACGCACAGGGCGCAATCTTTTACTGGGGCTGGCCGGGACTCGTTTTCGCTCCTCTGGCACTCGCTGACGCCTTATTTCTCCACACCGGAGACCGCGAGGGTTTCGTGGACATCCCCTATATCTCTATGGTCAGCCAGGGCGCATGGCTGTGGACATGCGGATTCCTCGTTTGGAAACTAAGGGCGG
>JANNVM010001091.1:0-9627 GCA_031414455.1 Verrucomicrobiota bacterium | reverse complement strand
CTGACCAGTATCTGAATTCGGACTGGCGGTGGTGGCATTTGGATCCCTGACAAGACGGAGCAGGCGTGCCTACCTCGTATCGCGGATGTCCTGCACCCGCTTTTGCAGGTCCACTTTTTCCTTCTGAAGCGCCGAGATTTCTGTCAGGAGCGCCATCACCGCCGGTGCCTGGAGTCCCGGCTGACGCTGCTGCACCGTCAGTTTATCCATGAGCATGTTCACCTCCG
Source organism: Verrucomicrobiota bacterium (assembly GCA_031414455.1). Taxonomy (GTDB): domain Bacteria; phylum Verrucomicrobiota; class Verrucomicrobiia; order Verrucomicrobiales; family V1-33; genus V1-33. Next base: position 9,400 of record JANNVM010001091.1, on the reverse strand, counting down.
CGAGCCGCAGGTAGTCGGCAGCCTTCTGCGCGGCCTCGGCATCGCCGGGCGGGGAATTGTCGTGCAGCACCGCCGTCACCATCATCTCTTCCTCAGCGCTCAGTCCGGAAAGCCACGCCGACACAGACTCCGGCTTTGCCACGTCCAGCGCGGCCCGCAGCGCCTTATCAATGAGCGCGCCGCCGGCAAAGGCCGTCCACGGCAGCGTGGCCTTTTGCCGCGCCATCCATTCGCGCGCCTCCGGGCTTGTCAGGGCCAGTTTCAGCAAGTGCCGCACCGCCGGATTCTCAATCACCAGCAGCGGCATCTCCTCAGGCTCGCCTTTCCGCGGAGCGTTCGCCGTACGCTCTGCCGTCTGTTCCTTGTTCCGCAACATCGTCTTCGCGTGCGCCGTCACCATGCGGCGCAGTTCGTCCGCGGGTGCCGACAACTTCATCGCCGCACGATTCATCGCCGTATCCTGCGCCATGCGGTCGCGCATTTTGGCGATGCTGCCCGCCACATCACTGAGCAGCTTCATGCGCTGCTGGAGATTGTCCGGGTCCACTGTCGGCAGGCGCAAATCAATGAGCCAGTCCGTGTAATCCTTCGCCTTCTCAAGGTGCGACTTCAGCGCCTCCACGCCGTCGCGCTGGATCAGCGAATCCGGATCGTCCCCCTTCGGCAGCGTCGCCACCCTCACAAAGAGCCCTTCCTTCGACAGCTCCGTGAAACAGCTCTGCGCCGCCTTGTAGCCCGCGTTGTCGGCATCGTAGCAAATGACCACCTGCTCCGTGTGCCGCTTCAACAGCCGCGCATGTTCCGGCGTGAATGCCGTGCCCAGCGGCGCCACGATGTTCTCCACCCCGTGCTCGTAGCACACGATCATGTCGATCTGCCCCTCACAAATGATCGCCGACTGCGCCTTGTGGATCGCCCGCTTACTTTTATCCAGCCCGAAGAACACCTCGCTTTTGGAGAAGATCGGCGTCGCCGGCGAGTTCATGTATTTCGCCGGCGACGAATCCACATCCAGGATCCGCCCGCTGAACGCGATGACATCCCCGTGGTCATTGCGGATGGGAAACATCACCCGGTGCTTGAAGCGCGGACGTCCGCCCGCCTCAGGATTTCCCTCCTCCCGCGGCGAATAGATCCCGCCCTGCACGAGGAGCGATTCCTTAAATCCCTTCTCCCGCATGAATTCCCGGTACATCCCCGGGTCCGCCGGCGCATAGCCGATCAGCCAGCCCTTCGCCACATCCGAGTTCAGCCCGCGCTTCTTCAGATAGGCCCGCGCATCCTCCGCCAGGGTATTGCGCAGGAGCAACTGATGCCACCACTGCGCCACTTCCCGATGCAGCGCCAGCAGTTTCACCCGCAGCGCCGTCTTCTCCTCACTCTCCGCTGTGCCCGCCTCTTCTATCAACTGCACTCCGCACTTGCCCGCCAGCTTCCGCACCGCCTCCGCGAACGGCAGATTCTCATAGTCCATCACAAACCGGATCGCCCCGCCGCCCTTCCCGCACCCGAAACAGTGAAACGAGTTCCGCACCGGACTTACATTGAATGATGGTGTCTTCTCTGCGTGGAACGGGCAGCAGGCCATGAAGTTCACGCCCGCCCGCTTGAGTGGAAAGTACGCACTGATGACATCCACGATATTCACCGTGGCGATCACCTGCTGGATGGATTCCTCCGCGATGCGTCCCATGTCTGCACAGAATGCCGTCGGTCAGCGAAGGCAAGCACGCTTGAAGCGGCGGGCTCGGTAATCGGTGCGCATTCCCAGCCGGGGCGTGGCATACGGGAAGGTGCCGTCAGCCGGGGTGCCCGCCAGCGCGGGCCGCAATTCCTCGAAAACGGGAATCGGACGGCATCCGCGGAGCGCTTCCGCTGGGCGGCGATGCCGTTGGCCGCGAGTTGTGTCGCCGGCGCACGGTGTGTGTCTCCCCCCGGCGTCCATGCCATATTCCCGGTGCCACCCCGACCGCAGCACCGGAACGATAATGCAGGAAATCCGAAATTCGCTGCGAATCGGAGTAGCCGCCCGCGGTGTGCTATGGTAGAACCGCGCGCCCCACTATGAAAGAATTCGCATACATCCACGAGGAAGGCACCCTGCCGGAACCGCTCGACCGCATCCCGTTCTTCGAGTCGTTCCAGGGGAGGCACCTTAATGATATCCTTTATTCCAGCTATTTCATCCAGGCTGATCCCGGAGATGAAATCATCCGGGACGGTCAGGATGACTCCCGTATTTTTATCCTCCTGACCGGAAAACTGGAGGTCAGGAAGGGCGGGGAGGCCATTGCGCTGATTGAGAAGTCCGGGGAGATCTTCGGTGAACTGGCGGCGGTGAGTGACGACAAGCGGTCGGCCTCAGTGGTGGCAAAGACGAACACGCTGTGCCTCGTCATTGACCAGGAATTTCTCAAAGAGATCAAACCCGAGGAGGACAATGCGAGCTATTATGCCGCGCTCTACGGATTCCTCAGCCGCGTGCTTGCCGCCCGGCTCAAGAAAGCGTCAGAACTCATCGTCCGCCTTGAGAAAGAGGTTGAGGAACTTAAAGGAAAGAAATAAACCCGCTCCAGTAATTCACTTACCGCCATGAAGAAAATCGAAGCCATCATCAAGCCCTTCAAGCTGGAGGACATCAAAGCCGCCCTTTCCGAGGTCGGAATTCAGGGAATGACCGTGACCGAGGTCCGGGGATTCGGGCGGCAAAAGGGGCACACGGAGATTTACCGGGGCAGCGAGTACACCGTGGATTTTGTGCCGAAGGTGAAAATTGAAATCGTGATTGATGATGAGCGGGTGGCCGGGGTGGTGGAGATGATCACCAGGACTGCGAACACCGGAAAGATCGGTGACGGCAAGATTTTTGTGAGTCCGGTGGAGCAGGCGGTGCGCATCCGCACCGGTGAGACCGGAAACGAAGCGGTGAGGAACAGTTCACTGTAACGTCACTTCAGGCGACGAGTTCGGGGAAATACTCCACGGCTGCGCCGCGGCAAAGATCAGCGATGTGTGCGGAGTCGCCGCAGGTGAGTGCCTGTGAGACGAGCTGACGGCAGTATTCCGCGGGCAGACGGCGGACGGCAAATTTCACGTGGGGCAACTGCACGGCGGACATGCTCAGTTCTTCAAACCCCAGCCCGACCATCAGCGGCGTGAGTTGCACGTCGCCGGCCATTTCACCGCAGACGCCGGTCCAGATGCCGGCGCGCCGGGCGGCCAGCGTTACGTTTTGGAGCAGGCGGAGAATTGCGGGGTGGCAGGGTTGATAGAGCCTGGCCACCATTTCATTGCCTCGGTCCACAGCGAGGGTGTACTGGATGAGGTCGTTCGTGCCGATGCTGAAAAAGTCCACTTCCCGCGCGAGAGTGTCGGCAATCATGGCGGCACCGGGCACTTCGATCATGACGCCGGTTTCCATTTTTGAATCGAAGGGACGGCCCTCGCGGATGAGTTCATCGCGGCATTCCTCGAGCACGGCGCGCGCTTCCCGCACTTCTTCGAGGCACGAGACCATCGGGAAAAGCACGCGCACCTTGCCGGCAGCGCTGGCGCGGAGGATGGCGCGGAGCTGGGTTTTGAAAACCTCGCGTCTTGTCAGGGAAACGCGGATGCCGCGCCAGCCGAGAAAGGGGTTCGATTCCTCGAGGCCGTCATGCAGGTGGTGAAGTTTATCACCACCGATGTCGAGCGTGCGGATGATGACTCCCTGCGGTCCCGCGGCGGCGGCCACTCTGGCGTAATTGTCCGACTGTTCGTCTTCGGACGGCAGCCCGGGGCGGTTGAGATAGAAGAATTCCGTGCGATAGAGACCCACGCCCTGCGCCCCGTGCTGCGTGAGCGCGGGCAGTTCACTCTCAAACTCGATGTTCGCAGAGAGGATGACGCTCTGACCGTCGGGGGTCACGGCCGGCAGATCGATCATGCCGTGCAGGTGCCGGTCCAGGGCACCTTTGCGGCGGCGCACGCCTTCGTACTGGGTCAGCGTGTCTTCGGACGGATTGAGAATCAGCAGGCCGCGATAACCATCGAGCAGCGCGTCCTGCCCGTTGTGGCAGCGTTCGGTGACATTGGCCAAACCCACAATGGCGGGGATGGCCATGCTGCGCGCCATGATGGTGCTGTGGCTCGTATGGCTGCCGCTTTCCGTGGCGAAGCCGAGCACCTTGGTGCGGTCCATCACCGCGGTGTCGCTGGGGGAGATGTCCTGTGCGAGAAGAATGTGAGGCAGGTCGTGCGCCGCTTCGTCCGCATGGCCGCGCAGCACGCGCACGACCCGCCGCGCCACGTCCTGAATGTCCGCGACACGCTCGCGCAGGTAGTCGTCATCCATTCGCGACATGGCCTCCATATAGCGCGACATCACGGCATAGAAGGCACCCTCGGCGCGCTGCGGGTCGCGCGTGATACGGCCTTCCACCTCCACGAGCAGCGTGGGGTCTTCGAGCATGAGCAGGTGAGCGTCGAAAATGAAAGCATCGGCGGTCCCCGCCTCCTCGGCGACCCGGTCCCGAAGGTGGGCGAGTTGCCGCTTCGTCTCTCCCATGGCCTCGCGGAAGCGCTGGAGTTCCGCGGGCGCTTCCTCCGGCGGGATGGGCTCTTTTTCCGGCACATCGAAGAGTGCCGTGCTCAGGCACACCGGCCCTCTGGCGATTCCTGGAGAAACGCCGATTCCGACGAGAACGACCTCGTCCTCTGCGCTGTAGGTTTTCTCCGGCATGGCAACGGTCGGCTATAAAGCGGCGGCGGCGGCAGGGTGCAAGGCAGTTCTGCGCGCTCCTGGTCTGAATTTCGGCAGGGCAATTGCGGACGGGCCTTTGCGGCGAAGGCCGCACCCAGTCAATTCCGCCGCGAGAGAAATGTCTTGGCCCCGCATCGCGTCGCGGTTATTCTGGTACCGCTACCGAAAGGGGGTGATGAAAATGGACAAAGTAAATCCAGTAATGAACCGCGACCTGACCGCCGCGTATTTAAGTATACTGCCCGGCGCTGGCCATCTCTACAAACATCAGTTCCGCACAGGATTACTGATCATGACGGTGGGCAACATCATCGCGGGACTCGTCATTGGCCTCACGGCATTTGCCACCTTTTTTGCATCGGCGATCCTTGGGCCGTTGCTGTGGATCAGTTGGGTGGCCTATGACGCCTACAACGTAAAAGACTTGAGCCATCGCGCCAAATCACCGGCGTGAGCGGATGACGCAGCATGGACATTGACCTCGTGTGCCGGCATCTGCTAAGCTGCCGGACATGAGAATCACCCCCGTGCTTTCCCTTTGTTCCGTGCTGATGATTTCGGCGCGGGCGGGGGACTTTGTGAACTTTGAAGTGCCTCCGGTGCATCCACTGGACCTGAGTCCCGACGGCGCGCTGCTGGCGGTGTGCCACACAGCGGACAACCGGGTGCTGTTGTATTCGATGGTGTCCGGAACGCCGTTGCCGGCGGCGGCGATCCCCGTGGGGCTTGATCCGGTGAGCGTGCGCTGGCGAACGAACACGGAGTTGTGGGTGGTGAATCACACATCCGACACGGTGAGCGTGGTGGATGCCGTGCGCTGCACCGTGCAGCATTCTCTCCAGACGGCGGACGAGCCGGTGGACGTGGTGTTCGCAGGTGCTCCGCAGCGCGCGTGGGTGGCGTGTTCCCAGGTGAACAAACTGCAGCTTTTCGATCCGGCGAATCCATCGGGCGGCGTGACCAACGAAGTCGTGCTCGAAGGTGAGGATCCGCGCTCGCTCGCGGTGAGCCCGGACGGCACAAAAGTATATGCGGCAATTTTCGAGAGCGGAAACAGCACTACGATACTCGCCGGCGGTGGTGACGGTTCGACGATAGACTTTCCGCCTAACGTCGTGAGCAACGCCTCCGGCCCGTATGGCGGGATGAATCCACCGCCGAACAGCGGCAGCAATTTTGTTCCGTCGAAGAATCCCGCGGCAGGAGCCGCACCGCCGGTGGGGCTCATTGTGAAGAAGAATGCCTCGGGGGCATGGATGGATGACAACAATCACAACTGGACGACTTTCATCAGCGGGGCCAGTGCCGCGTTGTCAGGCCGCGTGGCCGGATGGGATGTCGTGGACAACGATGTAGCGGTCATTGATGCGGTGACGCGCGGGGTAACCTACGCTGGTCGCATGATGAATCTCTGCATGGCGCTGGGTGTGAATCCGGCGACGGGCCGCGTCACCGTGGTGGGCACGGAGGCGACCAACGAAATCCGCTTCGAGCCAAACGTTAATGGCACGTTCGTTCGCGTGCGCATGGGATCGTTTCTGCCCGCGGTACCGGCGGTGACTAGCATCACAGATTTGAATCCGCATCTCAACTACTCGACGCACAGCGTGGTCCAGTCGCAGCGCGACAAGTCACTCGGTGACCCCCGCGCGATGGTCTGGAAAGCTGACGGCACGCGCGGCTATGTCGCCGGCATGGGCTCGAATAATGTCGCCGTCATTGATGCCGATGGCGCACGCGCCGGTGCCATGCCCATCGCAACAGGGCAGGGGCCGGCGGGACTGGCGCTGGATGAGCCTCGCGGTCGCCTTTATGTCCTCAACCGTTTCGAGGGCAGCGTTTCCATTATCAGTCTGACAACGGAACTGGAGACGTCCCGCATTCCATTTTTTGATCCCACGCCGGCGGCCATCAGGGCCGGCCGGCCGTTCCTTTATGACACCCGGCGCACGTCCGGACTTGGGCAGGCATCCTGTGCCTCATGTCATGCCGATGCCCGGATGGACCGGCTGGCATGGGATCTCGGTGATCCGTCAGGCACGGTGAAGGCCGTCGGCAGCCCGGTGCATAATCTGGGAGCCAACATTCCCAATTTGAATTCCAACTTCACGGACTTCCATCCCATGAAGGGGCCGATGACGACGCAGACGATGCAGGACATTATTGGCAAGGAGCCGCATCACTGGCGCGGTGACCGCAATGGCATTGAGGAATTTAACGCGGCGTTCGTGGGACTCCTCGGTGATGACGTGCAACTCACTCCGGCAGAGATGCAGCAGTTCGAGGACTTTCTCGCGACGATCGCCATTCCGCCGAATCCCTATCGCAGCATGGATAATACCCTTCCGGCGAGCGTGCCGCTGACGGGGCACTATACGTCAGCCAGATTCGGCGCTGCGGGCCTGCCCATGCCGCCGGGAAATCCGCAGCGCGGCCTGACCACCCTCTACCGGCCCCTCAACCGCGGCATTGACCGGGGCGCCTTCGCCTGTGTCACCTGCCACACGTTACCGACGGGTATGGGTGCAGACAAGAAGTTCAACACGGCGACATTCGGGTTCGATAACATCGCGCCTGGCCCCAGCGGTGAGCGTCATCACGCGCTGGTTTCAGTGGACGGCTCATCGCAGCGGGCGTTTAAGATCCCGCAGCTTCGCAATCTCTATGACAAGGTCGGCTTTGAGATGACTCAGCCGCGCAGTCTCGCCGGCTTTGGTTATCTGCACGACGGCTCGGCGGATTCGCTGACGCGCTTTTTGTCGGAGGACGCCTTTAATCCGAATGATAATCAGGAGGTAGCCGACCTCGTGGCACTGATGCTGTGCTTCAGCGGATCCGGATTCGGACCACCCGTAGTGGGCGAGCCGCCGGGCACGGCGAGCCAGGACGCGCACGCTGCGGTGGGACGTCAGGCCCTGCTGACTTCTGCCACTCAGCCTGCTGCCGATCTCACGCGGCTCAATGCGCTCGTCACGCTCGCCAATGCGGCAGCGATCGATCTGTTTGCCAAAGGCAGCGTAAACGGCGTGCCGCGCGGCTGGCATTATCAGAGTGCGAACAATTTTCAGACGGATCAGGCCGGCGTCATGGAAACGCTCACGGCGATCCTCGCACGGGCGACCGCCACAGAGCCGGTGCTTTTTACCGCCACCGCGCGCGACACGGGCCGCCGCATGGGCATTGAGCGGGATCGCGATAACCTCCTCGATTACGACGAAACCCGCGACCTCCTCCCGGCGGTGCCGGGGGTGCAGAATCCCTTCCGCCCCGACAGTCCTGACAGCACCGGCAACAACGGCTCGCTGGTTGCGGACGGTATCGCCGACGGGCTCAATGATTTCGACGGCGACGGCCAGACGAACGCCGCGGAATTTCTCGCCGGCTCGAATCCCGCGGGCAACTGGACTGCCGTCGCACCGCCACTGGAAGTCGCTATGTCCCATAATGCGCCGTTTACGGCCATCACCCTGACGTGGAACGCCGCACCTCACGGCGTCTATGTGATCCGCTGGTCTGCCGACATGGTGGCATGGACGCCGCTTGCCACCGGCACGTTAGCGGCCACGGCTGCCGGCGGTGCCATGACATGGACTGACAGCGGGCCGCCGTCCACACCCGCTGCTCCGTCGGTGACGCGGCGCCGCTTCTATCAGGTGGAGCGTGTCCGGTGAGCCGGGAGTGTGGCCGCTACCAGCGAATGACGCTCGCGGCCCACGCAAATCCCGCACCAAAGGCAACGAGGAGAATGTTATCGCCTTTCTTCACCGCCCCGCTGCGGACGGCTTCATCAAGGGCAATGGCAATCGCAGCGCCGCTCGTATTGCCATATTTGTGCAGATTCAAAAAGGCCCGCTCGGGGGGGATCCCGAGGCGTTCCCGGATGGCGTCCACGATGCGAATATTGGCCTGATGCGGAATAATGAGGGAGATATCAGCCGGAGTCAGGCCGGCGCGTTCGATGGCGGTGTCGCAGGCTTCGAGCGTGTGTTTGACAGCGGCCTTGAAGACTTCGCGGCCATGCATGTGGATGGTATTGAGGCGCTGGCCGGCGTTTTCCGGGGTGATCGGAATGGCGGATCCGCCGCCGGGAACGGAGAGGATGTCGGTCAGGCGACCATCGCTGGCCATGACAGAGGACAGGAGGCCGGACGGGTCGTTGTCGTCCGGATTCTTAGCTGTCAGGATCGCAGCGCCGGCACCATCGCCAAAGAGCACGCAGGTGTTGCGGTCGTTCCAGTTGGTGATGCCGCTGAGTTTGTCGGCCCCGATGATGAGGGCCGTGAGGCGGGCCCCGCTGTTGATGAAGTGCCGCGCGATCTGCATGGCGTACAGGAATCCGGCGCACGCGGCACTGACATCGAAGGCGACGGCTTTTACGGCTCCGAGATTCCGCTGCACGTGGCAGGCAGTGGACGGAAAAAAGGTATCGGGCGTGATCGTGGCTACGATGATGAGGTCTATGTCCCCGGCAGTGATGCCGGCGGCTTCGATGGCCCGCTGGGCGGCTTTGGTCGCCATGTGGCTAGTGGCCTCGCCGGGTGCGGCGATGCGGCGCTCGTGGATGCCGGTGCGGCTGACGATCCACTCGTCGGTCGTGTCCACCAGTTTTTCGAGTTCGGCATTGGTGAGGATGCGCTCCGGCACATAACTGCCCGTTCC
>JANNVM010001090.1:0-2259 GCA_031414455.1 Verrucomicrobiota bacterium | reverse complement strand
CCGTCTGCGGGCTTTCCGATGTCCACGCCGTCGAATACATCGCCGTAACCGAACCCGCCAAAAAATCCGCCTTTGTCCCGGCCCGTTGTCCATTGGGAATCGTCAAACGCGGGAAGCGCGAAGGACTTGTGAAATCCGGGCACAGACCCGGCCGGATCTTTTCCGTCAGTGGGGTGGAGCCATTTCCATTCGGCGTCCGGGGCCACGAGCGTGGCGTGAACCGCAGGAAATGTCACCGCCCCGACCGCCAGGGCCTGCTTCCTCACGGTGAGCACCTCGTCGCGCAACTTGAACGCCTCGTCCTTGCGGCCGATGCGGCTGTAGGATCTCGCCACGTCCAACATCGCATTGAGCGTCTCGGGGTTCTCCATGCCGCGCATGTTTCGCCGGACCGTTACGCCTTCCTCCCGCAGATTGAGCGCCTCGGCCTGCTGGTTGTTCTCATCATAGGACTCCGCCAGGCTTTGCATGGCATCAAGCGTGGCGGGATACTCCGGACCGAATTCCTTTCGGGTGAGAGTCAGCGCCTCCTCCCTCAGCTTGAGCGCTTCGTTTTTGCGGCCGACGAGATTGTAATCGTTCGCCTGGCTGGCGATCGCCAGGAGGGTGTCGCGATGCTGTGGGCCTTGGATCTTGCGACGGAGTGAGACGGTTTCATCCCTCAGCTTGATTGCTTCATCGAGACGGGACGCGTCGCGGTAAGAGTCCGCGAGCCACTCCATCGCATAGATGGTGTCCACGTGCTCAGGGCCGAGCACCCTGCGGTGGAGAGGCAGGGCCTCCTCACGGATCTTGAGCGCCTCCTCGCTGCGGCCGGCGAATCCCAGGGACTCTGCGAGGAGCCTCATCGCCCGGAGCGTGATCAGGTTCTCCGGGCCAAGCACCCTGCGTCCGAGTGCAAGGGCCTCCTCATTCAATTTGATCGCTTCGCCAACCCGTCCGGCCACGTTATAGGAACGGGCCAGATAGCTCATGGCCGTGAGCGTGTCCGGGTGTTCCGGCCCAAGCACTTTGCGGCTGATCTCCAGCAACTCTTCGCGGAGCTTGAGCGCCTCGTCGCGGCGGAAACCATACCAGCAGGAGAGGGCAAGCTCCTTCATTGCGTTGAGCGTGTCGGGATGCGCCGGGCCGGAGGTGTTGCGGTAGTAGCCCAGGGCCTTCTCCTGCGGGGGAATGGCGTCGGGCATCAACCCCAGCGCGTAGTAGGTTCGGCCGAGAGTCGCCTGCAGTTTGGCCCGGCGGGCCGGCAGGCTGGCGAGTTCTGTGTCGAGCTTCTTCGACGCCATGCCAAGCATCGCAGCGACAGTGAGGCTGGGGCTGGTGCGCATCGGGTCGGGGCTTTGCAACACGTCAGTTAGGAAGGTGGAAATGGCCTCGGCCTCCTGCAGGGCGGCGGCCACTTCGACGACTTTCTGATTGGCCAGCCCTTCGGCCTGGGTGGCCCTGACCGCCTGCCATGTGCTGACGACCGCTCCGGTGATGAGCGCCAGGGCCACCGCGGCCGCGGAGGCAAACGCCAGTTTGTTTCGCCGATAGGCTTTTCGAAAGCGATAGGCCATAGAGGCCGGGCGGGCCATGACCGGCTCGTCGCGGAGGAAGCGGTCGATATCGCCGGCGAGTTCCTGCGCGGTGGCATAACGCTTCGCCGGTTCCTTTTCCAAACACTACAGACAGATGGTTTCGAGGTCGGCGGGAACGTCAGCGTTGAGGAGTCGGGGAGCGACCGGTTCTTCGTCTTGCACGGCGCGCAGGAGGTTTGTCAGGGTCATGCCCACGAACGGCGGGCGGCTTGTCACCAAATAATAGAGGACCGCGCCCATGCCGTAGATGTCCACGGCGCGGGTCAGGGGGGCGCGGGTCCCCCGGCGTGACGCGACGGAGTTTTCGGATCCGGAGGTGTATGAGGCCGGTGGCGGGGAGCGATCTGAAAAATCGCCTTCCGGGGTGGACAGCCGGGTGCCGCCGATTTGTTCCGGCGCGGCGAAGCTGGGGGAACCGATGGCCTGACCGGTGAGAGTGAGGCCGTCATCCGAGTTCAATTCACGGGCCAGTCCGAAGTCGGTGATGTGCGGCTCGCCGGCGGCATCCACGAGGATGTTCGACGGTTTGAGATCGCGATGGACGATGCCGCGCCCGTGGGCGTGATGCATGGCCCCGGCGATGGTGCGAAGCATTCTTGCCGCATGGCGGAAGGAGGGCGATTCATCGCGGACAAACTGCGCGAGGCTCCGTCCTTCGACGAGATCCATGGAGAAGTAG
>JANNVM010001089.1:0-1678 GCA_031414455.1 Verrucomicrobiota bacterium | reverse complement strand
GATTTGGCCCGTCAGGGGAAGTAGAGTTGGTTGCCGGAAGACTGGCTTCGGCAGAGACAGAGGCAGGCCGGAGGCTCTGCCACACGGCAGGCGGGACGCCTGCGTTACGGCCCGCTCCGGCACTCATCTTTGGCCATTGCTCTAACCTTCGAACGCCGGAGCACCGACCACACCATGCCGCCGCCGCCCACAGCGAAGAGCATCGGCCACCAGAGGGTGTAGATCGCAGCTTTGGTGTAATGCTCGAGCACGGCCTCGTCCGGCGCGGCGGGATTCACCCAGCAGGTGAGTTTCGCGCCGGCGGGATATTTGGCGATGAGTTTGTCGGCCTCGGCGATGTGCGGCGTCTTCCTTGCCACATCGTGGTCCTGACTCTCGAAAAACGTGACCCGCCGCCAGCGGTAGCCGGTGTGCTCCGTCCCATCGAACGTGTAGCGGTATTTGATAAAGACGCGCTGCATCGGCTGACTGAAATCACTCACGCGCTCTTCCTTGCGATAGCTTTCGACAATCTCGCACGGCGTCCCGGTCCATGCCCGCGTCTCCATCGCTTTGCGGTGCGGGAGGAAGAGCAGCGCGGTCACCGCGAGGCCGGAGACCATGAGAAACAGGCCGACGCCGATCTTGAAGAGCCGTGCTGCGCGGGACGGCGTACTCATGCAGTTTCCCCGGGAGTCTGCGCCCATTTCGGCAAATCCGTGCCGGCCATCACAAGGCAAATTTCACCCTTCGCGGGATGCGCCGCATAGTGCGCATAAACCTCCGCCGCCGTGCCGCGGCGGAATTCCTCAAACTTCTTCGTCAGTTCCCGCGCGACACAAATCCGGTGACCCGGAGCCAGCCGCGCGAGCAGTGCCAGCGTGCCATCGATCCGGTGCGGGCTCTCGAAAAAGACCGTCGTCTCCTCACGCTCGATCGCCCGGGTCAGGGCGCGCTCCCGCTGACCGCTCTTCACCGGCAGGAAGCCGCCGAAGAAAAATGCATCCGCCGGAAAGCCGCTTCCAATGATCGCCGTCGTCACCGCGCTGGGCCCGGGCACCACCTCCACCGGCACACCGGCGCGGATGCAGGCATTCACCAGCCGCTGCCCGGGATCGGAAACGCCGGGCATTCCGGCATCGGAAATGTAAGCGACCGTGCGGCCCTGCTGGAGATCACCGACCAGTTGTGCGCTCCGCGAAGCTTCGTTGTGCTCGTGAACACTCACCAGCGGCTTGCGCACCCCGATGTGCTGCAGCAGCACGCCGGAATGCCGCGTGTCCTCGCAGGCCACCGTGTCCACCGCGGCGAGCGTAGCCCGCGCGCGTTCCGTAATGTCCCCAAGATTCCCGATAGGGGTGGCGATGATGTAAAGCTTCCCGGCCTGCAGTTCCATAAGCGCCGATGCTGGCAGGTACGCGACGAGGGGAAACCGGAAAGTTTTTTGCGGCCGGCCCTGCGTCAGCCATCAGGGACGCAACACGCCGGTCATCAGGCAGATGGCGATGTGGATGGCGAGGCCGATGCGTTAGTAGCCGAACGGCTGGAGGCCGTGCTTCTGAAGGTAGGATACCATCCACTTTACCGCGAGGAATGCGGAGAGCCACGCCGCGAAGCAGCCTAGAAGCATCGCGGGTATGGTGTAGTTGTCGAAGAGGATGCTGTAGTTTTTGAGGAACTTGTAGCCGGCGGCGGCGGT
>JANNVM010001088.1:0-7291 GCA_031414455.1 Verrucomicrobiota bacterium | reverse complement strand
CGCGGGCGGAGGCGGTGCGGAGCCGTGCGACCGTCAGACAGAACACCCGCGGCGGGAGCCAAATCCACGGCATCCCGTCTGCGGGTGAAAGCGTCGCGTGATGGCTCTCGCCGCGGGGCCGCTCCATGCAGTCCAGACCGGCTCCGCGCCTTTCCGGCGCTGAGACGCCGGCCCGCATAGGGTGGGCTCAGCAGGAGCTTCTCACCACCTGGTTGAAATGGCTCCGCGCCCAGAGGTTGCCTGCGGCTGTCCCCGCGCTCCGGCTCGCCCCACCTGGTTGCAGCGTGCTCATTTTCGAATCGATATGGGATCATGGCTTGGGTGGTGTGGCTTCCGTTCCGGTCGCATTTTCTGTTTCGGCTTTGTCGAACGCCTCCAGCTTCCGCTGCCATTCGGCGGCCTGGTCCGGTTTCTGCCATGCTTCGTAGAGCCGGACGAGCCGGGTGAGGGCGTCGCGTTTGGATTTGCTTTGGGCGGCCTTGTTTTGCTGGCGGTGTTCGTTGGCTTCCAGCAAAAGGGGTTCGGCATCGGCATATTTCTGCCGGCTCAAGAGATGCACCCCGAGATCCGCCAAGGTGGCCTCCAGTCGTGGCGGGTCTTTAACGGTCAGCTTGCGAACGATCTCCAGCTCTTCGCGGACCAGCGATTCAAACTCGTCCGGCTTGTTCTGATCGTTGAGCGCTTTGGCCAGCTTTATGAAGGTATTGCCAACATCCGGGTGCTCGTCGCCCAGCAGTTTCCTTTGCATCGCCAGCACCTCGCGATACAGGGATTCGACTTCTTCCAGTTTACCTTGATTCTCGAGCACTAAGGCAAGGTTGTTGAGCGATGTGGCGACGTGGCGGTGTTCGTTGCCGTACAATTTCCGCTGCATTGTCAGGGCCTCGCGATGCAGCGACTCGGCCTCGTCCAGCTTGTTCTGATCCTTAAGCGCGCCCGCCAGGTTGTTGAGCGTGCCCGCCACCCGCGGATGCCCGGGTTCCAACAGCTTCCGCAGCATCGCCAGCGCCTCGCGATACAATGGCTCGGCCTCGGATGGCTTGCCCTGCTGCGCAAGGGCGCCGGCGAGGTTGTTCAGCGACGCGGCCACGTTCTCATGCTCGCTGCCCAGCAGTTTCCGGCGCATCGCCAGCGCTTCGCGATGGAGGGCTTCCGCCTCAGCGAGCCTGCCCTGGAGCCACAGCATGCCGCCCAGATTGTCGAGCACTTTCGCGACCGCCGCATGTTCGCTGCCCCGCAGTTTTCGCTGAATGGCCAGGGCTTCGCGTTGCGTGGATTCAGCCTCGGTCAGTTGGCCATCCGCGCCGAGCGAGAGGGACAAGTTGCTGAGCGCGACCGCCACATGCTCATGTTCGTCTCCCCACAGTTTCCGCGCCGTCGCGAGGGCTCCGCGGTACATGGCGATGGCCTTTTTACTGTCGCCAAGCTCCTCATAGACTCCGGCAAGCGTGTGCCGCAATTCCGCCTCGACTTCCGGCCGGTCTTTCAAATCCCTGCCGATGCGGTCGGCCGTCCTGTCCAGAATCTCCCGCAGCAGCGTCGTATCGCGGCCCAGCGCGACCGACGGGCCGACTCCTTTAAGCATGTCCTGCAGAAACTCCGCAACCTGAGTGCTCTTGCCGGCTTCGTTTCCGGCCTTCTTTCGTTCCTCGCTCTGCTCCTTTTCGGCAGCGACGGCCCGCTCGCGAGCTTCCCTTTCCTTGACGAACAACCAGGTGGAAACACCCAGCCCGATGAGGACCGTCGAGAGGACGGCGGCGGCGGCGGCGACGGCGAGTTTGTTCCGGCGGACCATTTTCCGGAAACGATAGCCGGCACCGGCGGGACGGGCGGTGACCGGCTCGCTGCTCAAGTGGCGCTGGATGTCCGCTGCGAGGCCACTGGCCGTTTCGTAGCGGCGGGCGCGGTCTTTTTCGAGCGCCTTCATGACGATCCAGTCCAAATCAGTGGCGAGTGACGAGTGGCGAGTGGCGGGTTGGGAAGGGGAGGCGACGAGGGAAGTCTGCGTCAGGCGGGTGCTGGGTTTCGGCGGCTCGGTCTCGCGAATGATGCGGCGCATTTCGTCGAACCCGGCTTTGAGAAGTTCCTGCGCGTCGAACGGGGTGGTTCCGGTGAGCAACTCATAGAGCAGAACGCCGAGGCTGTAGATGTCCGCCCGGGTATCAATGTCCGCGCCGGACATGGCCGCCTGTTCCGGACTCATGTAGGCGGGCGTGCCGACGAACTGCGCAAATTGCGTAAAGAGAGTTTTGTCGGTGAGCTTCTGTTCGGTGGCCTTGGCGATGCCGAAATCGATGACCTTCGGGACCGGCCGGCCGTCGAGTTCGGTGACGAGAATATTCGACGGTTTGAGGTCCCGGTGGATGATGCCTTTCTGGTGCGCGTGCTGCACCGCGGAGCAGACGGCAGTGAAGAGATCGAGCCGCTGGCGGGTGGTGAGCCCGTGTTCCTGGCAATAATCGGTGATGCGGATGCCGCGGACCAGTTCCATGACGAAGAACGGGCGGCCGGAGTCGGAAGTCAGAGGGCGGAAGTCAGAAGTCGGAGGTCGGAGGTCGGGGGTGCTGACATCTGACATCTGACTTCCGACTTCCGATCTCTCCCCCGTCACACCGCCGTCGAAAACCCTCGCGATATTCGGGTGGTCCATCATGGCCAGCGCCTGGCGTTCGGCTTCGAAGCGGGCGATGACCGATTGGGTATCCATGCCCGGCTTGATGAGCTTGAGGGCAACGCGACGGCGGACCGGCTCCTCCTGTTCGGCCATGTAAACGACCCCGCAGCCGCCCTCACCAATTCTCTCGAGGAGTTTGTAGCGGCCGATGCGGTCGCCGGGCTTCTCAGCGGGTGGAAGCGAAACCACCATGGTTCCCGCGGTCGTGGAAACGGCAGGCTGGTTCAGAAATCCTCCCGCGCGATCGAACGCACCGAGCAATCCCTGCACGCGGTTGCGCAGGACGGCATCGCCGGCACAGGTCCGGTCCAGATATGCGGCGCGCTCGCGGGCGGGCAATTGCAGGGCCGCTTCGAACACGACTTCCTCCCGTGGGTCGGTTTCGCTCATGGTGGTGAGAGTGTCATTTCCCCAGCAGTGCGAAATTCCGGGGAGGAATCTATCAGCTCTTTTGCTGCCGCTCCATTTCCTCGAACAGCCATGCCCGGCTGAAGTTCCACCAGCGATCGGCTGTCGGGACGGAAATCCCCAGCACCGCGGCCGCTTCTTCCGTCGTGAGGCCGACGATGTAACGCAGCTTAACGAGTTCCGCCTTCCTGCTGTCGCGGGCGGCCAGTTTCTCGAGGGCGTCATTCACCGCGAGGAGTTCATCGTCCCCGGCGGGAGCGGCAATATCCAGATCCGCGATATCCAGCCGCTGCTGGCCGCCCCCGTGGCGTGCCGCGCGTTTGCGCCGGGCGTTTTCGATGAGGATGCGACGCATGGCCTCAGCGGCAGCACCGAAAAAATGCCCGCGACCGTTCCATTGCGGATTCTCCTTCCCTATGAGCCGCAGCCATGCTTCGTGAACGAGTGCGGTCGGCTGCAGGGTGTGACCGCCAGCCTCGTCCGCCATCCGGGAGGCGGCAAGGCGTCTCAACTCCTGGTAAACCAGAGGCATCAATTCCTCCGCGGATCGCGGGTCTCCCTGCTCCGGGAGTTGGGGAATGCCGGTAACCTCGCTCATGGTGGAGTTTGATATCACAGGACACTTTGGGCGCAAAGCACCAATTCACAGTCCGTCCGCGTTTGGTCAGCGCCGGCCCCCAACGGTACGGTGAGGGCCTGCCGGCCCGCAGCGCAACTCTGCCGAAGGCAAGTCGTGTTGTCCTCATGAAGAATTGCGGTACCGGCACCGCCGGACGGAAACTCTCGATCGTCCGGGGAATGACGAGTGGGCCGGAGGCCACCCTCGTCCTGCGGCCCCGCCGTCACCCGAAGTTCAAACCGCCTCGCTCCATTCCACGGC
This sequence comes from Verrucomicrobiota bacterium, assembly GCA_031414455.1. Taxonomy (GTDB): domain Bacteria; phylum Verrucomicrobiota; class Verrucomicrobiia; order Verrucomicrobiales; family V1-33; genus V1-33. Next base: position 3,329 of record JANNVM010001088.1, on the reverse strand, counting down.
AAACTGCACTTCGAGGCCCTGGCGAACAAAGCCTCAGAACTCCTGATCTCTGCCTTGGGGAGTTGCCTTGGTTTGGAAAAAGGCTGAACCGTCTCCCGACCCCGCCAGGGGTCCCAGCTATTAGCGAGGCGTCGCAGCGAGGAACGAGCGCAGACGCCTCGTCACGTCCCCGATCAATCCAGCATCCCGGAGGGATGCCAGCGATGTCCCCGTCACAGGCGTGTTTCCCGTTCGATTCGGCGCTGCGACCCCTCCGGGGTCGCGGCATTTCTGCGGCGAGACGAGGCGTCTGCGACGCCTCGCTAATGGCTTTGACCCTTAACGGGGTCGAAGCCGGCAGGCTCATCCCATTTCCACAGACATTAATGGGGTGCAAATTTCCGGGTAACTTTTCCGCCTGTGCTCAGCGTGCCGGCCCCATCGCGGCGCGAACTTTGGCAAGATTCGCGGCGGCGAGCGGATGTTTTGGGTCGAGGGCGAGGGCCTTGACGAGGAGTGGCTCGGCTTCGGCGAAGCGTCCCTGTTTGGCCAGGAGGACGCCGAGGTTGTGGACAGGGCGGGCGTCGGCGGGGGCAAGAGTGGCGGCGCGTTTGTAGGCGGTGGCGGCTTCGTTCCAGCGAACGGCGTTCTCGTAGGCCAGCGCGGTATTATAATACGTGCGGCTGTCGGCGGGGGCGATGGTGCGGGCGATTTCGAGCAGCGGCAAGGCGTCGTCGGGACGGTTCATGGCGGTGAAAACGTTGGCGAGATTGTTGAGCAGGTCGGGATGCTGCGGGGCGAGCTTGAGGGCGGCGGCATAGTCAGAGGCGGCGGATTCGAGGTCGCCGGATTCCTGGTGCAGAACGGCGCGGTTTTGCAGGGCCTTCAAATAGTTGGGATGCCTCGCGAGAACGGCGGAGTAACCGGCGAGGGCTTCGTCCTTTTTACCCTGCTGCGCGAGGACGAGGCACTTGTTGAAGATGGCGTCGGGATGGTCCGGCTGGATGGCGAGGGCGCGGTCGTAGGCGTGCAGGGCGGGGGCATGCTGGCCGAGTTTGCTGTATTCGATGCCGAGGTGATACCAGGTGCGCGGGAGGAAGAGCTTTTCGCCGGTATCGAAGCGGCGGCGGAGTTCCACGGCGTGGGTGGAAAGATAATCCTCCGCGAGCGCGAGTGCGCCGTCCTCAACGAAGCGTGTGGCGATTTCCGCCATCTCGCCGGTCTTGTGGCCACCGTAGCGGTGGCCGGGGAAGGGGAGCGCGGCTTCCAGCCATTTATCTTCCGGCGCAGCGGCGCGGAAGAGGTCGCCCTTGATGGCATCCAGCCGCAGCGGGCCGAGCGTGAGCACGGCGAGGCGCCCCTGGGCATCGAAGAGGAATGCGGACGGCACGGGTGTGGGGCCGGCGACCCAGAATTGCGCGGCGCGGAAGTATTCGAGGCGGTGCAGCAGGTCGGAATCGGCCACGCCGCACTCGAACGGCACACCGGCGGCGGCCCGGAACGCGCGGGCTTTTTCCACGTCGCCGCCGTTGGCTTTGGTCGCGGCGTCCATATTGAGGGCGATGACATCAAGGCCGAGCGCCTTCCATGCGGCGGCGTCTTTGGCGACCTGCTTCCATTCGGCGTCGCAATTGGCGCACCAGGTGGCCCAGAGCGCGACGAGGACGGGGCGGCCTTTGAAGTCGTCGAGCGAACGCGGCTTGTCGTCCCATGTCTTCCATGTGAGGCGCGGCGGCGGGAGGCGCGTGGAGAAGGTGGTGCGCAGGGGCGGGAGCGTTTCCACTAGCGGTTCTTCTTTGGCAGCGGCGAGCACATTTGCCGGCGCGGGCGGCCCGGCTTTCTCCAGCTTTCCGCCGCGGGTGAGGCGGTAGCGCGCGTTGGGTGTGAGGTTTTTAAAGGTCCCGGATTTTCCGTCGGGCCAGCTAACAGTGAGGTCCATGCGATGCTGCGGCGACCACGCACCGAGGCCGAAATGCAGCCAGTGCGACGACTGGGAGAGGTAGCTCTCGCCGCGGCGGACGCATTGCAGGCGCGGCGGCTGCGGGCCGTTCGCGTCCGTCACCGTGAGCGTGGCGCGCGCACCGACCGCGTCGCGGTTCACCGTCTTGCCATCACCGGCGAGCCAGAGTTCGAGGAAAGCGGGGCCGGCGGCGGCGGAGGTGCGCGAGGTATTCTCAAGGAAGCGGAGCTGCGGTGCGGTGCGGTTCATGGTCCACACGTCGAGATCGCCGTCGCCGTCCCAGTCAGTGAGGGCGATGCCGCGTCCGTCGTCGGGAAAATCGTAGCCGCTGAGCGAGCTGATGTCGGCGAAGCGCGGTTGCTGGCCCTTGGCCGCGCCGGTGTTGAGCAGCGCGACGTTGCGCTCATTGCCGCTCCACGAGAGGCCGGCGCGCACGAATTGATCCAGCCGGCGCGTGGCTTCTGTGAAGGCATCGCTGGCGGATGCGGTGAGATCATCCATCGGTGAGAGCGACACGACCTGTCGCCACCAGAAGCTTCACAAGTCGTCGCGCAGCGCGTTGCTGAGCCAGCCGTTGGCGACGAGGATGTCCTCCCATCCGTCGTTGTTGAGATCGGTGAAGCGCGTGGCCCATGCCCAGCGACCCATGTTCACATTGGCCTCCACGCTGCGGTCTTCGAGTTTGCCGCCGGTATTGCGGAAGAGAGAATTGCCGCGCGCCATGACCATGAAGGTGTCCTTCTTGCCGCCGGCCTCCATGGCGCGGAAGCCCGCCTGCGGCACGATGCGCGAGCCGGCGGACGAGAACATGCCGGCGAGGTAGAGGTCGTTGTCCCCGTCGCGGTCGTAGTCGCCCCATGCGGTGCTCATGCCGAAGCTGGAATTTTCCATGCCGGCCTCACTGGCGATGTCTTTGAAAGCCGGCCCGGCAGGAGCCTCGCCCCACCGGTTTAAAAACAGGTTGGCGCGCCCGTAGTCATTGGCGCAGACGAGATCGGGATCGCCGTCGTCGTCGAAGTCCTCCCACGCGGCGGCGAAGGTCCAGCGGTTGTTCACAGCCTCGATGCCCGTCTCCTTCGTCGTATCCGTAAACTTCCATTTTGTCTCCGCGCCGCGCTCCGGGCGTGGCGTGTCGTTGCGCAGGAGGGCGTCGCGCCCGCCATTGCGCGCATCAAAATACGGCGCGGGCTGCGCGAGGCGGCCGAGTTGCGCGTTCTCGGGATAGTAGGCGCAGGCGTAGAGATCGAGGTCGCCGTCGTTGTCGTAGTCGGCAGCGGCCATGCTGGAGAAATTGCGGCCTTTGCTGAGAATGACCGGTGTAGAGAATTGGCCGCGGCCGTTGTTGGTCTGAAGCATCACGTCCTGCTCGATGGTTAGGGCGAGGTCCTGG
>JANNVM010001087.1:0-8695 GCA_031414455.1 Verrucomicrobiota bacterium | reverse complement strand
CTGAAAGGAATTTGCTTTTTGCGGGTGGCGTCATTGGCGGGTTCCGGAACGGGGAGAGAGGGGGTCTGCTTTTCCCCAAGCCTCAGATCGGAGAGGATTGTTGGCATCCCGTCGAAATCTTGACCACCCTGCGGTCATCTCACCCGCTGCCGATGCAGTTGCGGCTGCACGACTCCATGCATCGCGGCCTGGTGCGGGAGCTGATCTGCACCGAGGAATTCCACGATGCGCCCGATCCACTGCTCTGGCTCCCGGACGAGCGCGGGATAGTCTACTTCCAGCACGCTGAAGCGGGGGTGGCGGCGCAGGTTCTCCAGCACAGTGAGGGCGTGCTGCGCCTGGGTTTGCTCAAGGTGGGTGCGTTCGGTTTTCGGGGCGATGCCGCGGTGCTCCAGCATTTGCCACTGGCTGGCGACGATCTCCTGCACGGGGCGCGTCATGAAAATGACTTTGTATTTGTGCCTGGCGGGCAGGCTGGGCAGCAGGGCGCTGATGACTTTGGTGGCTTTACCCAGAGCCTGCTCGATGATGCGGGGCTGTTGCGGGAGTTTTTTGATGTCCTCCCATTCCCAGTAGCCCTCGGGATTGTCCACATCGGCGGCGCGCTGGCCATCGGTCATGGGCGGCAGGCCGCCGGCGCGGAGGATCTGCATCATGAGGCTGGTGCCGCTGCGCGGGAGCCCGGAGACGATGACGAATTTCTGGTCTGCCGCCACTTCGCTCTGCAGTGCGGCGGCGCGCTCGCGCCGGGCTTCGAGCAGGCGCTGGCCCTCTGCAGCGAAGGCAGGGACGCGGGCGGCGCTCTGCGTACTGAGGCGCGCGGCGCGCTCACGCAGGCTGCGGGCGTAGCCAGTGCGCAGGAGGTGGAGTTTTAATACCGCGCCCTCCGCGGCATCGTGAGTGCCCCGGCGGCGGAGAGCGGCGATGAGGAAGCGCCATGCCGGGTAAAGGTGCGGCGCGAGCTGTGTGGCGATGGCAAGGGCATGGATGGCATCGGCATCCTGGCCCAGCATGACGAGGGAGACACCCAGCAGGAAATGGCCGCGGGCCAGGCCATACTGGAGTCCGACGGCTGTGAGCGCGTGATTCGCGGCGACCGCGGGCTGCTTTGCGTGCAGCGCACAGCGTGCAAGGCCGACGTATGCGAGGGCATGGTGAGGGTTCACTTTCAGCATGTGGCAGCACGCGGCCTCGCATTCCTCCCAGCGGTGCAGTTGGAGCAGGGCATCGATGCGGATGCTGATCGCGTCGGTATTTTGTGGTTGCCCGGCAGAAATGATGTCGAGGTGTTTGAGCGCATGCGCAGCATCCTTTTGCTCCATGGCGATATTGGCACTGATGAGGTGTGCGCCCGGGCTCTCGCCGAAACCCTGGAGGCACGCGGTAACCGTGGCCTGGGCCTCCGCCAGCAGTCCCAGTCGGAACTGGCAGAACGCGAGCATCTGGGCGTAGTCATACCGGTCCGGGTTGCGGTGATAGATTTCCTCCAGCATGGGCAGTGCCTGCTCTTCGCGTCCCGTATTCATACAGGCGCGAGCCATGTTCCAGGTGTTCTCGCGGTTGGTTTCCTCTGCGGCCTGCGCGGCATCGGAGGAGATTTCATTGATGTAGCCGAGATCCACGAATTGCTGGAGCAGGGCTGTGTTGTCAGCGTCGGAGAGATCAGAAGAATAGGTCTTAGGGGAGGCATAGGTCCTGTTTTCTTCCCACGAAGGTATGGTCTTCACCTCTGGTGCATTTTCAAATGCCTCGCGCAGCACGCGGCCTTCCATGTCAGCTCCCACAGGCAGCCCGAACCACGCCAGGACGGTGGGCGTAACATCTAGGATCCGCGCGCCTTGGATCTGTGCGTTCTTCTGAAACCCCGGCCCCGTCGCGGCGAAGACACCCTGGGGCCGGTGCCACACGGTGATGCCGGCGGGCACGCGGGGCGTGAAATTCGGCCGCAGGTGATCGCTGTGAAACCCGTGATCGCTCACCAGAACAATGGCGGCATCCGGCCCGGCGAGCTGGATGAGCCGCACCAGGAGGAGGTCGTGGAAACGATAGGCTCCATTGACGACATGCCGGTACATTTCAAAATCCGCCTCTGGTGCACCTGCCATGCGGGGCGGATGGTAGGGCATGAACTGGTGACAAATCTCATCCAGCGCACGGTAATAGACGGCCGTGAAATTCCAGTCCGGGCGGTTTTCCATGAGCCAGCAAGTGGCGGAGTGAACGCTGGCCGCTTCCGCCAGCCGCTGAGCGAGACTGAGGATGCGTCTGTCCTTTTTCTGATCGATCTGCGGCGCATCCGGGATGAAAAGGCGGAGCACTTCGTCAGGATCGATGTCCCACGGGCTGACGCGGCGGGTATTGAGATGCTCCGCGAGTTCCTCCGGCCAATAAGTACCGGGCGGCGGCGGCGGCCAGTCCTCCGGCGCATCGGCTTCCGTGTGCTTGAAGCTGTTGTAGAGGTTGGACACCACGCAGCCATGCGGGTGCTGCTCGCCCTGGGTGGCGAACCAGCTCACCACATGGGAACGCAATCCGTGGGCGCCCAGCATTTCCCACACGGTGCGGCACCGGCGCGTGGCCGCGGAAACGGGCACCACCTGACCGGCGGCATTCACTTCCGTGAATCCCGGCACGCCATGCTGCCACGCGTGTTTGCCGGTCGCGATGCTGGTCCATAGCATGGGCGAAAGCTGAGGCTCCAGGGTGGTGAGGTTCCCGGAAGTGCCCTGCTCCAGGAGGCGCTGCATGACCGGCATCTGCCCGGCGGCGATGAGCGGCTGGATGACCTTCCAGTCGGCGCTGTCCCAGCCGACAAGGAGGAGGCGTTTCTGCTTCATGGAGAAAAAGAAAGGTGCGGGCACTGCTGCCCGCACCTCTCAAATGCTAAGATCGTCAGACAGTGACCGACTGCTGCCCGTTTACGCTGCCTTCCGGCGACGGCGCAGCGCCGCCCCGCCCAAACCAGCCAGCGCGAGCAGCGCACTACCCGGCTCGGGGATAGCCCCCGCATTGATGCTTTGCTCAGCCACGTCATCGTAGGCGAAGTCGTGCAAGGTGAGATTGCCGGTGGTGGCGTCATCATAAGTGAAGCGCGCCCAGCCATAGTGCGTGGAGCCGGTAATCTGGAACCGCAGGCCCACGAAGCCGTTAACCCCATCCGCGCCCGTGTTCCACGGGTGTCCGTCATTGTCCGGTCCCCTGTTGTCGAAGTAGGTCCAGGTGCCCGCCGTTGCCCCCGCCCATGAGCTCGCGGAGCTGACTGCCGAACCGGCGGCCAGGTTGGACATCATAGTTCCACCAACCGCCGCATCACTAAGATTGGTGGTGCGCGTGATGAACGCATAATTATCAGAGTTATCCCAGAATACGAAGCCTGTCGCAGTGACGTCCCCGTAAGCGCCTACCGACGTGACCGAACCGTCCAACATGTCGAATCGGAAACCCATGTTTGTCGCCGTGGCAGTGGTATCGGCGGGATTCCAATAAATCACGGCGGCTTGCGCGTGCGGAGCGGCCAGCACCGTGGCCATGCCCGCGGCACCGGAGAGGTAGCCTGCAAGTTGGCGGGGCTTGAAGGAGAGAGTGGCGGGAGCAGAGTCTTGTTTCATGTCGGTTGCGGGTGTGTTATATGTTGATTGTTTGTGAAAAATTTTCTGAAAGGAATTTGCTTTTTGCGGGTGGCGTCATTGGCGGGTTCCGGAACAGGGAGAGAGGGGTGGCGGCAGGCTGATTTCCGCGGGAAGGACTATGAAACACGCCAGTCGTGAGCCTCCGAAGGGGCCGTTTCGAAGGCTGAATGGCGATGATGGTGCGATTCATGGCGAAATTCCCATGCCGACGAGCATGCCTTTCCGGACCGCCTTGCCAATACATTTTTTGGCAGTGGGATCTTGTATTGTATCGGAGGTTTGCTTCGAGCCGGTGGGGATGGTGGTTACCTGGGAACTTATGTGGAACTGATCAGAGAGGAATGCACTGATTTGAGTAGTCATGACTCAGCGGACCGCTGCGCAAATGTCTAGAACGTGACCGCGCAGCCAGCGATGTGCCGGATCCGCATCCAATCTCGGGTGCCAGAGTAGTGAGACCGTGAAGTCCGGCGTGGAAACCGGAAGGAGAAAACTATGCATTCCGTCGCGCAGGTTTCCAGTGTGTCGTTCGGGAACACTGGCGATCAAGTCGGAGCCCCGCGCCAGACCCAGCGCGGTAGAAAAACCTCCGACGATGGTGACGATCTTTCGTCCAAGCCCGATTAGTGTCAGCGCTTCATCAATCGGTCCTTTGTCGAGACCGTCCCGTGAAACGAAGATGTGGCTGCCGGCTGCATAGCGCGAGGGCGTGATTTTACCTTTGCTCAACGGGTGTCCCGTTCTCACGACACCAATGTATCGGTCCCGGAACAAGGCTTGGACGCGCAATTCCGGGGCCGTCGTCTTCTCCACAACCCCTGTTTCCAGATCGACAGTTCCGTCGCGGAGTGGCGCGGAGTCTTTGTTTGGCTTCTGCACGAAGAATAGCCTCACGCCGGGCGCTTCCCCTCCGACTCGGGATATGAGGTCCGACCCGAAATTCTCCACAAAACCTTCGCTGGTCCGCAGGGTAAACGTTCGAACCAGGTGTCTGAGATTGAGCTTTTCGGCGGGCCGCAGAACCGCTTCGCCGGCCTTCACGAGTTGGTGGACCTGATCGCGGAGTTCAAGTGCCCGGGGGGTGGGGACGAGGCCACGTCCGGCTCTGACGAGCAGAGGGTCGCCCGTCGCCTCACGCAGCCGCGCGAGTGCCCGACTCATCGCCGACGGGCTTAATCGCAGCCGTTTCGCAGCGCGCGTCACGTTGCCTTCAGCGAGCAGCACATCCAGCGTGATTAGCAAATTCAGATCGGGTCGCGACATGCCGCGACGGTATCGGGCTACCGCGTCAGACGCAATGATGCAATGCGATTGGTGCATCTTCCGCCACTCCGGATCGGAGCTAGGCGGGGGCATGTTTAAATCAGGAAAATTCGATCGGGATACGAAACGGGATGCAACGGTTGCTGACAATGTGGAGTCATCAGTGCGGTGGGCGCTCGCCAGCCTTGCACTCTCCATGTTGTTGTCATCGCTCGGCACCAGCAGTGCCAACGTCGCTTTGCCGACGCTGGCGAAGATGTTCGCCGCGGCGTTTCAGGAAGTCCAATGGGTGGTCCTCGCTTACCTCCTCGTCATCACGGCATTAATCGTCAGTGTCGGGCGACTCGGTGATCTTACTGGCCGCCGCAGGCTGCTGCTCGCAGGGATCTTTCTGTTCACGGTGGCCTCGGTGCTGTGTGGTTTGGCTCCCACGCTTTGGCTGCTGATTGCCGCCCGGGCGGCGCAGGGTCTGGGAGCAGCCATCATGATGGCTCTTACCATGGCTTTTGTCGGTGAGACTGTTTCCAGGGCAAAAACCGGCAGCGCCATGGGGCTGCTGGGAACGATGTCCGCGCTGGGGACTGCGCTTGGACCATCGCTCGGCGGCATTCTGATTGCCAGACTTGGCTGGCGGGCAATCTTTCTCGTCAACGTGCCGCTGGGCATCCTGACCTTCATTCTCGCCTACCGCTTCCTGCCCGGGGATCGCAGGGGAGCGAACACTGAACGGGTTGGCCTCGACAAGCCTGGCACGCTGCTGCTTGCTCTGACCCTCGCTGCATACACGCTCGGTGTGACCGTGGGACGCGGCCATTTCGGTTTGTCCAACGTGGCGCTGCTGTTGGCGGCGGCTGGCGGTGGCGTTCTCTTCATCTTCGTTGAGAAGCGAGCAGCATCACCGTTGATCCGGCTGGCTATGTTCCGCGACCCGGTTTTAAGCGCGAGTCTCGCCATGAGTGCGCTCGTCTCGACGGTGATGATGGCGACGCTGGTGGTCGGGCCGTTCTATCTCTCCCGTGCGCTCGGGCTTGATGCGGCCATGGGCGGACTCGTGATGTCAGGCGGCCCGATCGCCACCGCGCTGGCTGGTGTGCCCGCTGGCCGGCTTACCGACCGTTTTGGCGCGCAACGCATCACTATAGTTGGACTCGCCGGAATAGCCGCCGGGTCTGTGATCCTTTCCATTATGCCAGCGACGTTCGGTATTCCCGGCTACATCGCTCCCATTGTCATCATGACTGCCGCCTACGCGCTGTTCCAGACAGCCAACAACAGCGCGCTGATGAAGGATGCCGGCCCCGACCAGAGAGGTGTTGTTTCGGGCCTGCTCAACCTGTCACGCAACCTTGGGCTCGTCACCGGCGCCTCCGTTCTGGGCGCCGTGTTCGCGCTCGCGTCTGCGACGACGGACATCACGAACGCAACTCCTGAGGCAATATCCAACGGTATGCGGACCACGTTCGCAGTCGCGGCGGTCTTGATCGGAGCCGCACTGGCCATCGCCGCTGGAGCCGGTGCTTTCTCACGCCGCCTCCTGGTTCAAAAAGTCGTTACCGTGGTCGCGATTGCCCTGTCGAGCAGCGGCACTCCGGCCGGGGCGCAGACGCCCGCCGATCCATATCCCTTGATCGCCGCCGGGTGGGGGCCGGAAGCCGGGAACGGTCTGTTCTTTAGCCGCTGGGCCGAGGATTGGGCGAGCATGGGCGTTTCTGGTAAGGCACCGCCACTCAAAGCCATGTCGCTCGGCGGCGAGGCATCGCTGACTCTGAGTGCCGAAACCCGCCTGCGCTACGAGATCTTCGACAACGGACAACTGACACAGGGCAACGATTCTCAGCAGGCCCTGCTCCGCGGCATTTTCGGCGCCGAACTGCGCTTCAATCCGGGCCTCCGCATCTATGGCGAGATCGGCACCGGCCAGGTCGAAGACCGCAGCAGCGGCGCAGCCGCCAACTTCCAGAACGACACCTCGCTGCAGCAGCTATTCATCGACGCCCGCAGCCACATCGGCTCCACCCTGGTGGGAGCGATGGTCGGACGGCAGGAATTCGCCGACGGCCCCCTCCAACTCATCAGCCTGAGCGACGGCCCTAACCTGCACCGCACGTGGAACGGCGTTCGCCTCTATGCTCACGACCAGCGTTGGCGTGTCGGCGCGTTTGATCTTAGGGCCACTCGCCTGGAGCGCGGTGTTTTTGATGAAGCGATCGACAAAACCGAACGCCTCCAAGGCTTGAATGCCAGCCTCATTCTCCAGACTGGACCCGGGAAGCATGACATTTACCTCGATCCGTTTTGGATTCACAGTGAGAACGCTGCTTTCCACTCTGCCGGGCGCACCGGCCAGGATGATCGTGACACCTGCGGCGCACGTCTTTGGGGCCAGCGGGGCGACCTGAAGTTCGACTGGACGCTGGCGCATCAAAGTGGCGATAGTTCCGGCCAGGACGTCGATGCGTGGGGACTGTTCACGATCCAAAGCCTTGCGCTGTCCGACAGCGGTTGGAAGCCCCGGCTCACGGCCCATATCGACATTGCCTCGGGCGGCGGTGCATATGGATCGGGAACTCAGAAGGGATTCAATCCACTCTACGCCAGCTCCAACTACCTCGGCGAAGGCCGCTTTTTGAGCCTCAGCAATTTACTTCTGATAGCGCCGGGAATTTCCCTCTCGCCTACGCCCACCACCAACCTCTCGATTGAATATGGACTCGCTCGAAGGCTCGCGGAGGATGATGCGGTCTATGCCGGCGGAATGCGAGCCTATACTGGCACGGAGAACGTTCCGGGGCATGAGATCGGCGGGCTGCTCCGTATCGCAGCAAGCTGGTCGGCGACCAAAAATCTGACTCTGTCTGTGGACTATGAACATTTGGCCGCCGGTGACGTGCTCACGCGTTCACATCTGCCTTCGGGCAGCTACGGCTATGTTGGCGCAACCTTTAGGTTTTGACGGCTAGCAGCACATGCGCTTGATCCAGCAGACGCTTCGCCGCGAGAACCGCGGACTGGGGGAAATCATCGAACATCTCAGTTGTTCTGTTTCAGGCCTCGCACCTTGAGCGGCAAGTTTGCAACCATGCTGCGATGTGACGCTTTCACGTCACCGTTATTCGAGGAATCGTGTCCGGGCCTCGTCACTGACGACCGGGCTGGAGGCAACCCAGCGGCGGGCGGCGGCGGGGTCGGTTTTCATCCAGTGGTTCACCACGCTGTCGAGGCTGGCGTTGCGCTGGCCTTCGTTGGCGATGCTGCCGGCCCACACGGCGGCGCTGTCGGGGTCGGTGTCGCGCAGGCGGGTGGCGAAGGTGCTCACGGCGGCATCGCGGGATTGACTTTGCGGGAGTTTTTGCAGCCACTCGCTGGCCCTGAAAGGATCGCCCTCGACCCAGTCGGCGAGGACTTGACCATAAGCATTGCTGCGGACGTTGTTGTCTTCAGGAAGCTGGGCGGCCCATCGGACGGCGTCCTCCGGGCTGCTGCGGGCCAGGGACCGCGCGATTTGACCTGCGGCGGCTTCCTGTTGGGCGAGCAGGAGTTGCGGCAACTGAGCGGCGGCGGCGTTGGGGTCCTGTTGCGCCATGCGGGTCACGGCGCTGGCAAGGAACTGATCGCGGGCGCTGCCTGCGGGCAATTGCCGTCCCCATGCCATGGCGGCTTCCGCGTCCCGGCCGGCCCAGTGCTGCGCGATTTGCGGCAGAAGTCCGGCTTCGGCGTCCTTGCCTAACGTGAGGGCAAACGCGGCGGCGGCCGGTGCGTCCTGCTGCGCCCACATCCAGCCGACCTCATTGAGTGAACTGCGC
>JANNVM010001086.1:0-12811 GCA_031414455.1 Verrucomicrobiota bacterium | reverse complement strand
GAGGGATTTGAGGAGTCGCCCGTACTTAAGGCCTCCGCCATTCTTCTGCCGGGCTGGCTGTCAGGGCCGCACCACAAGGTGCGTGAGGATGTGGCCACTTACGCCGGTGCCAACTGGTATGTGATTGATTCCGACGCCGGAGTTTTTGAAGCCGCGGGAGACGTGATGCTGCAAAACCGGGTCACGGAGATTTACGCCATCCTGCGGCTGCGGGAGATCTCGCGCGGCAAGGAATACGGTGAGGCTCTGAAGCGCGCCGCCAAGAGTCCGTTTGTCGCGGCGAAGAACCTCATCACCAACCCGGTGGATACTATCAGCGCCGTACCGAGGGGCGTCTTCAAGCTGGTGAACCGCGCCGGGCGCGCCATCGAAAATGCCGCCACCGGGCGGGAGAAGTCACAGTATGAAGACAGCGAAGCCGCCGCGCTGCTCGGAGTCAGCAGGGCCAAACGCGAACTCGCCTTCCAGTACGGCGTCAATCCCTACAGCTCCAATCCATTGCTGCAGAAGGAACTCAACAGCCTCGGCTGGACGAGTTTTGCCGGCAAAGCCACCGTCACCGTCCTGACCGCAGGCATCGGCGGCGGAGCGGAAGCAGTACTTAACGTGACCGGTGTGCTCGGGCGCAATGCCGTGCGCATTCGCGACACAAGTCCGAATGACCTTCAGCGGGAAAACAAAGCATCGCTCATGAAAATGGGTGCCTCCGATGCCGCAGTCGAACAGTTTTTTCGCAACCAGGCGCTCTCGCCGTCGCACCAGACGAACCTGATCAGCGCCATCGAATCCCTGCAGGGGGTTGCCGGGCGCATTGACTACGCCATGCTCGCTGCCAACACCGCCGAAAGTGAAACGGACGCGGTGTTCTTTGAACAGACCGCGCATCTCATGGCCCGGCTTCACGCGGAGTCGGCGAAACTCAAAAGCATCGAAATTCGTGACGGATTTCCCGTCTGCACCGGTCAGAACGGCACCGTCATCGTCGCGCTGCACTGGGACTACGCGGCATGGACACAGCGCGCGTCGGGCTTCCTCGCTGACCTCCAGCAGCCGGCAGCCCCGGATGCCCCCGCTGCCAAACTCGCTGTGATGATTACCGGCCAGGTTTCACCGCTGCTCCGGCAGCAACTCGAATCCCGCAAGGTTCAGGTTTATGACCGTGTGATCCCCGGGCCGCTGAAGTGATTTCGGGGCCACTGTCCACGAATAACCAAATGACCGCCGTGAAAACGAGCCTGCCCGCACACCTGCTGGCGGTGCCCGGCGGGCGCGCCGGCGGCAAACGCCGCTGAACCGACCGCCCTGCGACCGCCCGGATTACTTCACCCTGACCATTCTGTCCTGTCACGAGACGATCCCTTCTGATCAAATTTGCGCAAGGCAAAAGGGTTTATTATGGCGGCACCGCGGTGGCACGGTTTCACGGACGGCAATGCGTAATTACGTTCACCGATCCGCTGCAACACGGGACGGTCGAGTTTGCCGGACGGCAGTTTCCCATGGCTGCCGATTTCACGTCGCCCCTCGCCATGACTCTCGCGAAGGAGAAACCAAAAAAGCTGGAGATCCTGCGTTTGTTGAATCCGCAAAAATATGAGGCCACCGCCCGACTCGGGCGGCTGGAGCCCTATGATCCCAACAAAATCCCCGTCCAACAGCGTGGACACGCTGGCCCCCAATAACCGGTTCGTGAAAGCCGTGAACACCATTCCCCTCACAACGGTAATCCCCTATCACTCCATTATGGGCGACCAGGGCAAGGGTGACACCCCCGACAGCTCCGACGGACTCGTGCCCTACTGGAGTTCGCACCTGGACGGAGCGGCCTCGGAAAAAATCGTTCCGTCGGGCCACAGTGCACAGCAAGATCCGCTGGCAATTGAAGAGGTGGCGCGCATCTTGAAGCTGCACCTGTGAGACAGTCCGGCCCCGGAACTGTTCCCGGCCGCAATAAAAAACGGAGGTAGCCTAACAGGGTACGGGTATTGCTTCCGTTCCAATCCCGTTTTGATGGCCGGGTCCCTTCCGGCTCGGGCCGCACCCGCCTTAAACATGGCTTCGAGATTAAGAATTGGGCCCGACTTGCTCCGATTCCCTCTACCCGGCATCGGGCTCCGGCCCGCGTTCCGTGACGGGGAAGGGTGTCGCTTGCATCCAAATGATCGTTATTTCCGTAAATTTTGGAAGAAAGTAAAGAAAGTAGTAATTTTAGATTGCATAGAGACCATAATTACTATATTTATTACGACCAAGCCAAACATTTTACACTATGGATTACATTGATGAGCGCAGCCCACTTGGGCAACGGGTGTGTCAAATCTCCCAGTTGCCGGGCGTGAGTGACTTCTACATCACGCCTTGGGAGCCGCTGTGCTACAAGCACAACGGGAGTTTGGTGTATGATACCTTCGTCTATCACCCTGAGCAGACGATGAAAGTTGAGCCGGGGTGCGTGGACTATGCGATGACTTTTGCCGGGCTGCGCTTCCGGGTTAACCGGATGGTGACCAAAGGCCGCTTCCGCTGGGTGCTCCGTCTGTTGCCGACGAAGATCCCGAAGCCTCAGGACATCGCTGTGCCGGCGGCGGCAATAAAGTCGTTTCTGGAGGCGAAAAACGGACTGTTCCTGATTTGCGGAGCCACTGGCTCCGGCAAGAGCACGACGATCGCCTCCATGGTTCTTCACCGTGCTGAGCGGCGCCAGGAGCACGTCGTCACTTTTGAAGATCCCATTGAGTATGTCTATCCGGACGGCACCCCGTCTTTGGTGTCACAGCGGGAAATTGGAGAGGACGATCACGATTTCGGAATGGCCCTCCGGGCGTCACTGCGCCAGGCGCCGGACGTCATCGTGGTCGGTGAAATCCGGGACGGAGAGACCGCGGAAATTGCACTTCAGGCGGCGGAAACCGGTCACGTCGTGGTGGCCACGCTCCACACTTCCTCGGCGGCACAAACGGTGCAGCGCTTCCTGAAGCTCGTGCCGAGCGACCGCCTGGAAACTGCTCAGGCAAGCCTTGCCGACACCCTGCGCGCCATTTTATGCCAGCGCCTGCTTTTCGACAACATCCGCCAGCGCCGATTCGCCATTCACGAATTGCTGCTTCAGTATGATTCCACCACAAACCTCATTCGGCGCGGTGAATATAAGAAACTCGATCAGGAACTCGAGACCGGCTGGAAGAAGGGCATGATTTCCTGGGAGCGCAGCATTGATATGCGCTGCGCCGAGGGCTGGAACGTGCCGGTCCAGGAAAAGAGCGGATTCACTCAGGATGAGGTCGAAGCCTACATGTCAGAGCACGGACGCTAGAATCACTCCATTAAAAACCACCCAACCATTCCATGAAAATCAAAGACATCAAAGATGTGCTGAGCTTCCGGGCCTTCCGCCCGGAACCGGACGACAGTACTGCTCCGTGGAGCCGCCGCTTCACCCGCGAAAGCACGCTTGCGCTGAATATCGGGCGCCGGCGTGTCAGTTGGACGGCCCTCGACAAACGCGGGGAGTTTCGTGACGCCGGCATGCTTGAGGGCGACTTCAAGGAGATCCTTACTCAAATGGGACCGGAATGGCGGGCTCTAACGGACAACGGCTGGTGCTCGGTTTCGCTTAATCACCGGTTTGTTATCACTCTCGAAGTCAATCTAAGCCGCCGCGCCGGGCTGGAACAGCAGCTCCGCACCAATCCAAAATCCGTACTCGGAGCCAAATCGGAACGCGGCAAGCAATACTCCCTCCAGCACAATCCGGAAAGCAACACCAGCGTGCTGCTCTCCTGCGATGAAGAGGCGATCAATAAAACCGCCGCGATGCTTAAAGAAGCCGGGCTGAGTGCCGGCCGCGTTTCTGTTGGAGTTTACGGCATGATGCTCGACTTGATTGAGCAGGTATCCGAAGCGCGCCGCGCCCGCGCCGTCAGCAACCCGGGGGAGCCGTTTGGCAGTGTGGTCATGGTAGCCTGCAACGAAGGCTCCGTCTGCGTCCTCAGCCAGCGTGAGGAACAATGGACGGAACTTCGCTCCCGGACCGACCTTTACACCGATGACATGACTCCGGTCCTCGACATTATCCTTCCCCTCATTCAAAACGCCGGACCAAACACCAATGTGGTGTTCATGAATGACGAGGCCGGCTGCCCGCTGCCGGACCTGCTGCGCCAGCGCATGCCAGGCGCGCTTGTCAGCGATGTCTCCGTTCCCTGCCAGCTTTGGAAACTTCTAACCGACTCCTGATCTTATGAGCAAGACAAACACAATGCATGATCTCAAGCCCGACCGTCCTGATCTGGCACCGCCCCTGCCGGCAGTCCTGATGTTGCTGCCGGTGCTGTTCTATCTCTCAGCCGTCGGCTCTGTCGGATTCGGTGCCCTCTGCCTGATGAAAATAAAGACGGCCCAGGCCGATGAGCAGCGGGAGAATGACGGCGAACAGGCCGCCGCCCGGATCAAAACCACTCTCCTCACTGAGCAAAAGGCCATCGATGAAACCCACTCCAAAGCCAAAGAGGTGGAGGGGTGGATGAAGAGTACCCAGCCGCTCATGGAAATTGTCGCGGCCGTCGTCAACAGCGTCCAGAAAGGCAATACTCTCTCTTCCCTGCGCCTGTCCCGCAGTGCGGACAAAGCCGAGCATGTTGATATGCGTGTCGAGATCAACTCAGGCGGCACCAAACAGCAGCAGGATACCGTGCAGGCGCTCATCAAGGCCAGCTATCAGACCTACCGGGATGATATCGCCTCGCCTGACAAGAACGACAGAAACGGCGCGGTAACCTACACTACGACGCTCGTGAAAACCGAACAAACCGAAGAATAACCAGCCTGCCCCTACTGACATGAATACCAAACACCTTGCCTGCGCTCTGCTCGCCACTGTCATCTTCGGCTTTTTATACGGAGCCATGGCGCTCAAACAGCGCTGGGATACCGCCGTTTCCGCCACCGAGGACGCCGCCGGGCGTCACGCCATGAAGAAGAAGGAAATGGAGATAACGCAAACCGCCCTGGATTTTGCCAGAAAGGATACCGCCGCCCGCCGGAAGTATCTTGAATTGTGGCGCCCAAAATTTGAGCAAAGCGGCACCAGTGAAGCGAGTGCCAAAAATGAGTTCAACCGCATGCTCAAACGCTTCCCTTCGCTGACGCAATTCCTGACATCGACGTCTGCGCCGGTGGAAAACAAGGATATGACCTTTGTGAACCGCCGCATTGCCAGCAGCGTTAAACTTGAGGGAGGCGCCGAGAAAGCCATCCAGCTTCTCGCCTCCATTGAGCGCGAAATGCCGACCAGCCGCATTTCCATGCTCGAAATCCGCAAGGGCCAGCGCGGCAATGACGTCGAACTCGATCTTTCGGTCGAAGTCCCGCTGCTCGCTTCGCCGCCCCCCGCAAAATAACTCAGCCTTCCGCCTTCCATGAAATCACGCATTTTTACCACCACCGCTCTGTTCTGCTCTGTCCTGTTCGCCCGGGCGGATGTGGAAGTCACCATGTCCCAGTTGCGCAACATCGGGTTCCTGCCGCAGGACAAGGCGGATCTCAAGCCTGAGGACAAACTTGACTTGAAGCAACGCAATCCGTTTGCCGAACGCGCCAAGACCGTGGTCGCCAGCAAACCCAAAGATGGCACTGAGACCGAGGAGACCAAATTGCGCGGCTACTTTGACAAGCTGCCGGTCTCCGGACTGTCTAAGATCGGTGACAAGATTACGGTCACCATGGGCCGCCACGTCCTTGAGGCCGGGGATGTCCTGCCTCAAGTGATCGCCGGGCAGACGCAAATCCTCCGGGTCATGAAAGTGGAGCCGGCCCTGTTGGAAATCGGCTGGGTCGAGGAGGCTGGCTATGATATCTCCACACCGCGCAAGATCTCGAAAAAAATAGATCTGACACCCAAGGTAAAGGTTCTCCTCGCTTCCGAGGACAGCTTTGGAGACAACGCCGAGATATACCTCACCGACGACAAAGGGAAGGTCATCCTGCCGCAGCGAAACATGCTGCCCAACCCCTCGGACATTGTGGATAATCTTCCGCCAGGCAGCGACACCAATCCCGATTCCGCCCTGTCCCCAGAGGAACAGCATGATCTCAACGCCGTGAGTGCCGCGCAGACTTCGTCTCCGCCCGCACCGCCTGCTCCCGTGCCCGATGCGGTGCCTGCGGGAGATTCCCCGCCCCCGCCCCCGGCGAGTACCGAGGACAGTGTGCAGCCAGACCCTGACCTCGCACCTCCACCGGCAGAGGGCGCCGGCAAACCCGCTGGTCCGCCGGCTAAATAACGACAGCGCACCACCACTATGCACACACTGCTTCATGCAAAGGCCGGCCGCTGGCAGCCGCGGGGATTTTCCCTGATGGAACTCCTGCTCGTGGCCGCTGTGGGTGCCGTGGTTTTTACATCGGCCGCCCTCGCTTTCCGCGTGGTTGCCAAAAATCAGCGCAACGCCGTCGCCTTCCAGGAGGTCACCCTGCCTGTGGCGGTGGCAGAGAACTTCTTTCCGGGCTCCACCGACGCCAGTCTCGCCACGTCGAAACATGACAGTTACACCGCGCCAAACTTCGGGCGCTGTTCTCAAGCTGACATGTTGCGGACCCTTTTTCTTGAGGAAACGGAGAAGAGCGTGGCTGTTTTTGCACTGGCCCGCAACGCTAATACCAACACGATTCGCGGCCGGATTCTCAACCTCTACGGACGCCTGCCGCAATCGCTGGACACGCCCGCGGCATTCCTCGCCTACCTGAAGGCGAACGATGACACCCGGGACGCGGCTCAAGTCTTCACCAGCTACCGCGGAGCACCGCCGGTCACAGCCAATACCGTGGTGGTATCCACCGACGCGGACGGCATCACCACCACCAGCACGATCACCGGACCGGTCGCGAATGCCTCCATCTTTCTCCTCCAGGCATCCGGTTCCAACAGCGAACTCTGGATCCGTGCGGTCTATGAAATAGACTACGTCAACCTGCCGATGAATGCGAACGATGCGTCGGCACCGGACGTACCCTGCGTTTTTGCCTCGGTGCGCCGCTATGTGGACAGCACTCTCACCCATTATTATGATGTGGTTTACCGCGAGGCGTCCATCCATGATGTCGGTCCGGCCTGTGTGCATTTCGAGCGCGCCGAGCGCGCCGTCTATGTCGAGAGCGGTGTGGACCCGTTCAAGAAGGCCGCCAATCAGCCGTTCTACATGATCTGGTGGCCGGACCCCGCTGTGCAGCGGCTCGTAGGGACCACGGCCGGAACCTACAGTTCCTCCGACCCTCAGTCCGCTTACGCCAAACACGAAGGCCAGTCCTCGTACTTTTTCATCGTCCCGCAGTTCCCTCCCCTCTGATCTCCCCTGCCTTATGATGACTACTTCCCACATTCCCAAAAAACCGGCAGGCGGCGTCATGGTCATCGCCCTGGTCGCTATCGCATTTATCACGGTGGGATTCACCGCGTGGGTGGGTCTGCTGGCGCAGCGCGGGCGGGCCGCCGAAGTTGAGGAGCACGCCGCGCGCCGGCGGGTCTCCGCCTTCAACAGCCGCGCAACCATTCGTGAGTATGCCTTCGAGCGCATGATCACCTCCAGCGGCGATGCCAATGGTGTCACTTTCGATCCGTTTACCGGATCTACGGCGGTGGACGACAACGGTAATCTCAAAAAAGGCTGGGCGGTCACTTCCGCAGCCGCCTGGGCCGGCTACCCCATGGAAAGCAACAGCCGGCTTGCGGGGCTCAATGGCTTCTCTCCCTCATGGGACTACCCGTATTCCAAAGTCATTGATGTCACCGCGGGGACTCAGGCGCTCGGCTTTGTCGCTGGCACGTCGGGCCGCCTCGAACAGAGCCTTTCCAACAGTGCGAGTTATTTGAAGGCCTATGTCCGGAGCCGCAGCCCGGTCCTGGGAGGGGATCTGCTCATCATCCACCGCTCAAAACTCACCACTCCGGTGGACCCGGTGGTGTCCGGCAATGTCACCGTCGAGGGACGCGTCATGCATTTTTTACCGGGAATGGCCGCATCCGCCTACACCGCTCTCTCGGCGCGTTTCGTTGCCAGCCCGGGTGTCATGTCGCTCCGCCCGAAGAATCTCGCGGGCAATGACATTCCGCCGAGTAATCTGGCATGGACTCCCATGACCTTTGGACGTGTGGGTGGAGTGACGGACCTCACGGGCAAGCTCAATGTCATTGATGACAGCAACAACGGCGGCAATTCCCTGCGGCAAAAACTCACGGATAGCGCCGCCACGATTCAGAACGGCGGGGCCACCGCATATACTGATCCCCGTGGTTACTCCAATCCCGGTTCCGGCACGGCGACCATTACCGCCTGTATTGGCCTGTCCAATCCCGCGGATTTGCCCAGCGTAGTGATCGACAGCGGACTCAACGAACTCATCATCGAGGGCCAGGAACCCACCAACTTCAGCACCTACGCACTCTACCGCCCGGCATTCGCCGTCGTTTATGTCCAGGATCCGGCTTCCGCCCGCAAGCTGCAAACCATCCGCCTCCGAAAGCAGAATCACCGGCGCATGATCCTCGCGATCAAACAAAAGGGCGATGTCGCCGGAACACCAGTCAATGTCATTGTCGAGGACACCAACTCCACCAGTGAATGGCACCTGGTAATTCTCGCCGAAAACACGCCCCTTGTCTTCTCGGCCGGCAGTCCGGTGAGCGTCATCAAAATCACCGGCGGCATTCAGACGGATAGCCCGCTAACCGCCCCCGGCTCCGGACAGGAACTTAATCTTGTGCTCCAGGGCGATACCCGAGGACTCATCAAACTCACCCCCCGGGCAGCATGGGTGGAAACCATCATGCCTGACAAGATCCCGGGAACGGCCAACGAAAATACCTGGTAACCACCATGACCTCACGCCGCCTCACTTCCTTTTCCTCCCGTTCCGGCTACACCCTTGTGGAGGTGCTCGCCGCTTCGGGCCTCATCGCCGGTGCCATCGCGGCGTGTTCGGCCCTCAGCATGAACATGTCCCGGCAGGAGGAACTGACCCGCTGCCAGTCCGCAGCCATTCGTTATGCCGAAGCCGTGGCCCGGATCTGGCAGCTCGGCGCCAACCCCTCGGCCGTGCTGCTCCTGCAGCCCTACGCAACGCCTGACAAACCAAATGTCACCGGCGATGAGGCCGCTTCGCTCGCCTATCATGCCATGAGCTATACCATCTCCGCGCCTGTTGCCACCAGCATGGGCGACGACGGCGGCATCGCTCAGGGCACGGTCGAGCAGTCCACCGTCACCGTCACTTATCTCCCCTACGGCAGCCAAACCAACGCGACCATCGTCTTCGATGTCCTGCGCCCGGTTGCCTCCCACCGCTGAACGACCCGCCGCCATGCTTAAAAAAGTTACACTCACCAACGTCAACTCCGGACGCAGCCAGGAAATCGTCGTGGACACCGACGACGATGCCAAAGCCATTATCGGCTCCGGCAAGGCCAGCAACGAAGTTGCCAAAATAACCTCTGTCACCGGAATTGATGAGCGAATTTACCGCCTGTCAGTCAAGAAACCGGGTCTCGAAGACCGCGTGAATCTGTTCGCCGGCGTCGCCCGCTGTCTGGAGCGGAACATTTCCACGATCAAGAGCTTCGAACTCCAGGCCAATCGGGTAAAGTCCCCGCGCTACAAGGGTGCCATCGCCGACATTACCGCCCAGATTGCCCAGGGGGAAAAAGTCAGTGACGCCATGGGCAAGCACATGGAACTATTCGGCGAGGCCATGCTCGCCCTCGTCCGGGCGGGTGAAGAGGCCGGCCAGTTGCCGGAAGTCTGCAGCCGGATCGCCAAAGGACAGAAGAAGACGCTCAAAATCATCAAGAAGCTGAAAAGCGGAATGATCTACCCGGCGATCGTGCTCGTCATCGGCGTGGGGGTTGTCATTACCATGAGCATGACCCTCGTCCCCGCTCTCAAGGGGCTATACGCCACCTTCAACAGTGAACTGCCGGCCGCCACCAAGTTCATGATGACCCTGTCGAACATCCTGCTTACCCAGCCGTGGGTGGCGGCGCTTCCCATCGTCGGCCTCATGATGCTCTTCAAGAACTGGGGCAAGATTTGCGCCGTGCCCAATGTGCAGCGCTTCTGGCTGAAGCTTCCCACGGTGGGCAACATCGTGCGCAAAGGTTCCGCCGCGGTCAGCTTCCGCACGCTCGCCATGCTCATTGAGAGCAATGTGCGCGTCTCCACTGCGCTCCGCATCACCGGCGACAGTGCCCCCAATGTCACCCACCGCGAGTTCTTCGCCGCCGTCCAGACGCACATCGAAGAGGGCCTCTCGCTCCACGAATCCTTTCTCCTCGAGTCCCACAAACTGGGCCCGGACGGACGCTCCATTTCCGGCCTCATGCAGCTCTCCAGCGAAACCGGCTCCTCCACCGACATGCTCGAGGAAATCGCCGACGACTACGAAGAGGAACTCGATATCATCGGCAATCAGATTGATAAGATCCTCGAGCCCATCACCATCATCTGCCTCGGCGTTATGGTTGGCTTCCTGATCTACGCGATCTACTCGCCGATCTTCGGCCTCGGCAAAGTCATCCTGCCTGATGTGAAAGGGAAGAAACCGGCTGCCGCCGCCGCGAAATAAGCCCGCGGAACGCCTCAAGCGTCAATTGACAGCCGGAAAGCGGCGACTACTCTGCGCGCCCTTTTCCCGGGAAAGCCGGGGAAGGAACCCCCTGCCCTCCGTCCCCTGCGGTCATTCTGTGACGCGGCCCGGAGCACACACAGGGCGAACTCCACCCCACCACACATCATGTCCAAGGCTCAAGCCCTCACAGCACACACCCGTCAGCGCAGCGGATCCGGCGCCCTCACCTCCCTCCGCGCCGAGGGCCTCATTCCCGCAGTCGTTTACGGCAAGACGCAGCCCAGCTTCAACGTCCGCCTCAACCGCAAGGAAGTCGAAACCGTCCTCCATCACTCCGCGTCCGAGCAGATCCTCGTCAACCTCACTGTCGAAGACCTCAACGAGACCAAGCTCGCCCTCATCCAGGACGTCCAGCACAACCCCCTCACCGGGATGATCACCCACATCGACTTCCACGCCATCCGTGAAGACGAGATCATCCACGCCAACGTCCCGCTCGAACTCATCGGCGACGCCGCAGGTGTGAAAGCCGGCGGCCTGCTCGAGCACCTTTTCCACTCCCTGGAAATCAAGTGCCTGCCCAAGGACCTCCCGGATTCCATCCAGGCCGACGTCACCGGCCTCGAACTCAACGCCAGCCTCCACATCCGCGAACTCGTGCTCCCGCCCGGCGTCAAAATCGTCGCCGACGGCAATATCATCGTCGCCATGGTTTCCGAGCCGAAGGTCGCCGTTGAGCCTGTCGCCGCCGCTGCCGCAACCCCCGCCGCCGATGCCAAAGGCGCCAAAGCCGCTCCCGCCGCCGCTGCCAAAGCCGGCGACGCCAAAGCCGCTCCGGCCAAAGCCGCCCCGGCGAAGCCCGCCGGCAAGAAGTAAACCACTGCCAATTCACGAACGGGCACCGGTGCATCACCGGTGCCCGTTTTTTTTGTGCGCGGGCTGCGCGTGAACCGTAACGCAGCCGTCCCGGCTGCCGTTGCGCAGGGCCTCTGGCCTGCCCCTGCTCCGAAACTCGTGCTCCCGCAGGCGGGACGCACTGCGGAACGGCAGGCCGGAGGCACTGCGTTACTGCTCATCCGGACATGAAGGCAGCCTGCTCGTGGTTGCTCATTCCCGGGCCGCCTCGAATGCAGACGAACACGGTCAGCCTCATGGCATGGCCGCGCCACGTTATCATCTCCGCCGCCGCACCAGCAGCCCGGCCCCGGCGGCCAGTGCCAGCAGCGCTCCCGACGGCTCCGGCACCAGGCGGATCTCGTCCAGCGTGAAGGAGAATTCCGGCGACCGCGCTTCGAAGACGAAGCGCAGAATGTTGAAGGAATCCACGGTGTGGATGCTGTTGGGCTTCACGTCGGCCACGGAATAAAACACGTCCCCCGGTCCGGTGAGGTCCACGCGATGCTCTCCGACGATTCCGTCCGAACTGCCAACTTCAACATAGAGGGAGCCGACTCCCGATAATTCACTGAATCCAAGGATGAAGCCCGTGCAGCCTGTGATGTCGTACGGACCTCCGGCAGAATAAACAAGCTGGAGGGCGAGAGGAGCATTGGGGCCTAGGGGAGTGCCGTTCACGACAAATGTCAGGGTCCCAGCCGCCGAATTCAATGTGCTGGTCATTGTCGAGCCGGGTGTGAGGAACAATGCACCGAAGCTTGCGCCTCTTCGTTGAGCCAGTGGTAAATTAACGGCTTCGTCGCTTGGATTTGGATTGTCTGGGAAGGAAAACGCGCCCCCCCCCTGGCCGAAGGAATCAACGATCGACACCGCGCCATCACAGGCCCCGCATAGCGCGGCGAGACTAACCGCAGTCGTGATGACGGAAAGGTGGCGGCGGGGAATTGTTGGGGGCATGACGGTTCAACTTAATCTGGGATTCCGATTACCCCACAGTAATTTCCGTCCCACCGCTCCCCTGGCCGATCAAATCGTCGTCGCGCTGGACGATGGCGAAGAATTTACCACAGGCGGCATCGCTGGAAAAGATTGTGTGTCCAGGCGGCCAAACCGTTTCCCGCATCCCTTATTGCCATCCGGCCAATCCATTTTCCTGTCCGGGATGAGCACCCTGCTCCGCATCATTCGTTATACCAGCCGCTACAAGGGCCGGGCGCTAACCACCTTTCTGCTGGCTGTGGCCTGCACGGGGCTGGTGCTCGTGCTGCCGGCGGTGACGAAGGAATTCACGGACGTG
>JANNVM010001085.1:0-2357 GCA_031414455.1 Verrucomicrobiota bacterium | reverse complement strand
GGGAAGAGTCCGTTCGTGCAGTTGCTGGATCAGATTCACGACATCGAAGGCATCCGCCGCATTCGATTCACCAGCCCGCATCCCATCGGCTATCGCGATGACTTGATCGAAGCCTTCCGGCGTTTGCCAAAACTGTGCTCCCACATTCACCTCCCGCTCCAAAGCGGCAGCGAGCGGATACTGAAGGCCATGCACCGGCCCTACTCGCCGGAGCGGTTCCTCGAGATTTGCGAAAAGATGCGTGACGCCCGTCCTGACGTGGCCATCACCACGGACGTCATTGTCGGCTTTCCTGGTGAAACCGAAGATGATTACGCGATGACAAAGGAAGTCGTGCGCCGCGCCGCTTTTGATAACGCTTTTATCTTCCGCTACAGCAAACGCCGCGGCACGCCCGCCGCGGACATGGCCGACGACATCCAGTTGCCCGAGCGCGTGAAGGAGGAGCGCAACCAGGATCTGCTCACGCTCATCAATGCTCAGGCCAAAGCGAAGAACGAACTCTGGGTCGGTCGCGACGTGGAGATCCTCTGCGAAGGCCCAAGCAAGACGAACGCCGACCGCCTCACCGGCCGCACGAGCCAAAACCGCATCGTCGTTTTCGACGGCCCGCGCGAGCGGCTTCAGGGCCGCATCTTCAGTGTGCGCATCACGGAAACCTATGGCTTCACGCTGTATGGCGACGCGGTGATGGCCTGACGGAGCGCGAAGTTGCACTTCGCTTCGCCTATCAAGTCCTGTTTGGAGAGGCGGAGTGCAACTCCGCGATCCGTCACTTCGCCGGCGGTGACCACGCAGCGGGCTTCGGATTCGCCACTTCGAGCGCAAGCTTGTCGCCGTGCGCCTCCTGCTCGCGGCGCATCAGGGCGAGCATTTCCTTCATCCTGTCGGCGTGCTCCGGATTCGCCGAAAGGTCCGCCATCTCATGCGGATCCGACTGCAGATCGAACAACTGCGTTACATTCACCTGCGGATACCGGATGAGTTTCCAGCGGCCATCTCTGATGGCGCGCTGCACATCCCGATAGCCCGTGAGGATGTGACTGCGTACGAACTTCTCCTTGTTGGCGATACAATCCTTCAGGCTCCTGCCCTCGCAGCCATCGGGCGGCTTCACGCCGGAAAGGTCGCCGAGCGTGGCATAAACATCGGTGAGATAACAAAGCGCATCGCGGGTCTGGCCGGCGGGGATTCCGGCACCGGAGAAGATGAGCGGCACCTTCATGCCGCTCTCGTATAGGTTTTGTTTTCCCATGAGCCCATGACTGCCGAGCGCGAGTCCCTGATCGCTGGCAAAAACGATGATTGTGTCTTTCGCCGCGCCCGACTTTTCCAGCGCCGCGAAGATGCGGCCGATCTGGGAGTCCATGAACGTGATGAGGGCGTAGTAGTCGGCGAGTTGCGCGCGGATGTTGTCAGGCGTGCGCGGCCATGGGGCGAGCTTTTCATCTCGCACGGTCATTTCACCGTTGTCGAACGGATGCTGTGGCAGGAAATCCGGCGGCAGCGGCGGGAGATTGTCCTTATACTTCGCGTGGAATTCCGGAGGAGCCCTGCGCGGATCGTGCGGGGCTTCCATCGCCACATGGAGCAGGAACGGCTTGTCCTTTGGCCGCTGCCCAAGGAATCCAATAGCCGCATCGGCGATTTCCTCCACGGCATGTTTGCCAGGAGTGGAGGTGTGTTTCTTCAGTGTGCGTTCCGGCGTGATGTCCTGGAGCGGCAAAGTGAACGGGTCACCCATGCCTCCCAGGAAAATGGCGCGACCGGCAGGAAAGATACGCAGCAGCGACTCTTTTCCGTTGTGCCATTTGCCGGTGAGAAACGTCGCATATCCCGCCGCGGCGAACTGCTCCGGCCATGTGACCTGGTTTTTCAATTGCTCGTCAATCCGCCACAGCGAGCGCCCGGTCAGCAACATGGCTCGCGAAGGAACGCACACCGCCCCTTGCATGCCGCCCATGCAGTAAGCCCGCGTGAACGCCGTGCCGCACTTCACAAGACTGTCGAGGTGCGGCGTTTCAATGTGAGGATTCCCCAGTGCATGGATCGTATCCGCGCGCTGATCGTCGGAGAAAAGGAAGAGCACATTCCGCGGCGCAGCGGCGGCGAGGCGAATCGTCAGGAGAAAGAGGAGGGATTTCATGCAGTCTCCGACTCCTGGTGCATTCCCGGGCCCGCGTCCATCCGCGCATCGGCGTGTTTTGTGGCAACGATACGCACCCGGAGGATTGACGGCGGAGGTCCAGGCTTTCAGAGTCGGGACATGACTTATTCCTCACTCCTTGCCGCCGTCCTTCTCTGCACACCCGCCGCTGTTGCCGGCGAACTCTTCCTCTACGCCGGATCCTACACGG
>JANNVM010001084.1:0-7299 GCA_031414455.1 Verrucomicrobiota bacterium | reverse complement strand
TCTGCATCTGCTGGCAAATGACTCCACCTTGCGGCGTGCCTTCGTCCACCCCGCTCAGACATCCCTGCTCCATCACTCCGGCTTTCAGCCATTTGCCTAGCCAGCGAAAGAGAGAAGAATAAGTGGCTGGCTGTCTCCGCTTCGCTCCGGCTCCCAGGTTCCCAGAGAACCGTTTTGTGTCTATGCCCTGCTCTCAGACCCCGGTCGGACCTCCACACCTGGCTCTTGCAGTGTCTTGGTGCGGCCCCCGCGTATCTGACAACGAAGGCTCCAACACGATCATTATTTCGAGGCTCAATCACACGGCTTTGACACTCGCTCCATACGCTTCGTGCCGCCATTACTGACGACGACGCAATGTTCGCTTCCGCCTGGCGGCCAGCCTTTACCGGGCGGGATTGGCTACCCGCTGGGTTCCGATAAAATGTTTCGGAGTGTTTCGATTTCGATTTGTTTGGTTCTACATACTCTTCCTCACTTTCTGGGTTTAGCTTGGCGCAACAGACATCCTGACCCGCCAGGAAAGGGAATGAGCCTGCGCGCTATCATCGTTCGGATTTGATGTGGCCCGGAGTGGGCGCGAGAGAACTATTCTGATGTCTCTGGCACCCGCTCCGGGGCGCAATCTTTCTCCCCGCGTGACCCACGGCAGCAGAGCTGCCGTGGGCTGACTCTGGTGGCCCTCCGGGCCACGGACGCAGATGGCAAAGCCGATTCGCTCGAACCAATGGCGTGGAGCGCCGGCGGGTTCATCGTCTTTCCTCTCTGGCCATCTTTCCCCCGCAGTGGTCAGGATGTCTGAGCCTGCCCGTCCTGGAGTTCATCCAGGCGGAACCAACACGGGCAGGCTAAGGCCATGGCCCGTGCTACGGGCTTTCGACTGTCGCCGTTGTCACTCCAGCCGCAGTACGCGGTAGAACCGCCGCCGGACAGCGCCCGCGGTGTCGGTGGTGGACGCGGTGTCTCCGGTGGCCGTGACATCCGGCACGAGGGCAGTCCAGGGAGCGGTGAGACCTTCGCTGTATTCCACGCGATAGGTGCGGCCCGGAATGCTGGACCATGTGATAGTCATGGTGCCGCCGGTGAGTGACGGGTCCAGTATGGCCAGCGGACCGGCGAGCGTGTTTGGCCAGCGCGGGGTCCAGTTGGTCATGGAACGCAAGGCGGAGATGTCGCCGTCGGGGAAGAGGCCTGCGCTGACATTTTCGACCTGCGCGCCGAAGTTCAGCGTGTGCTGGGCAACTCCGGCGGCATTGTAGAGGCCGATGGATTCCCCGCCGCTGCTGAGCTGGAAGGCCGCGTGCAGTCCACTGCCGGGAGTGTTCTGTGCGGTCTGATTGTCCGCCCAGATGAGGAGAAAGCCGAGTCCGGGAATACTGGTGCCCGCGGGAATGGTCCATTTCGCCGGAATGGTGAGGTCATCCGTCAGCGTGTAGCCGGCCAGATCCACGGCGGCGATGTTGGGATTGTAGAGTTCGATCCAGTCCTGGAACAATCCATCGGCGGGATCGGCGAAGCCCCCGGGACCGGCGTTGTCGGCCATCCATTCATTGATGCGCACCGGCTGCGGCGCCCCGGGGCCGGTGTTCGTCACGGTGATCGTGTCGAGCGCCGTGCCGAGCAGGTTTCCATACCGGTCCACGCCCTGCACCGTTAGCGAATTGGCTCCGGACGCGAGCGGCACGGTGACAGACCATGCAGTGCGGGTGGTCCATGTGATCGGAAAGGCGATGCCGTTCACTATAATCGTCTTTACCGAGAGGTTGGCGGTGCCCGTCAGGGTGAATGGACTGGCGGCGGTGACCGTGTTGCTTCCGCCGTTGGTGGTGATCACAAAGGCGGTGGCGGGAGGCACGGCAGCGTTGACGGCATTGGTCACGACAGTGTTCCGCTGGCCGACGAAGGCGAGATGGCTGGAGAACGCCTGCCCCGGCAGCAGCGTGCCGAACTGCGTGGCCCAGCGGTTCAGGTAGGTGGTGTTGTGTGTGGTCGCCATGATGTCCTGCAGGTGAGCGAAGTAGGTTCTGGCATAAGCCGGCACCGCGATAATCTTATTGAGTTCGCCATTCGGATAGATGGTGCGGTTGGAGTCATGGAACGCATCCATGTCGTGCGGGAAAAAGAGCATCTTCCCGTCTGAGGGCCGGGCATAGAACTGCACATTGTGCTGCGAACCGTCGCCGCCGTAGCTGTCGCCGGCACCGGAGAGCACATTGATGGCTGTGCCGCGCAGCCACTGGTCCGCGTCCAAATAAGTGGTGATGCCGTTCGTAAACGTGGTGCCGGTGGTGGCCATCCATGTGGCCCAGGGCATCACGCGGCTGTAGTCGTCGCGGTCTTCGTTGTTCTTGATGAGAAAGGTCCAGCGGTAGGCCTCCTTGACGGCTCCCATATTCCGGATGGCCGATCCCACCACTGAATCCGGCGCCGGCACTTTATTGCCCTCGGGCAGGCCGTTATCCGTTGAGTTCAGTTGATACACCAGCTCGTATTCAAAGACCATGCCGTCGCCGCCGTTCTCATACTGGTCGTCCAGAAAGACATCCGTGAAGCGCGCGAGCTGGAGTTCCCCTCCACCGGTGTGTTCGGCTCTCGGGGCGAGGACTTTGATGAGGTCGTGGTACTTCGTGGGCACGCCGCCGCAGTGATTGATTACCTGATGCATGAGCATCTCGCGCTGGCCGAAGCCCGTGCTCTCCGAGCGGTCAATGGCCACGCTGCGATGCACGCCGCGGAACAACTGCGCGGAGTTGAAGCCGATATTGAAACCCAGCCTCTGGGATGTCGTGCGGCTGTGCTCGCTGCCCTTGAGCCGCAGTCCGACATCGTAGTAAACCTCGCGCTCGTCGTAGATCAGCGTGGCGCCGATGCGCTGATTGCTCATCAGATTGATCGGCAGGTGCATCGTGTTGGCATCCGCGGTGAGCGTGACGAGACGCACGTTGTGCAGGCCGTTGGTGGCGGCGAGGCCGTCGTTCACTTTGTAGAGCGCGCGGGAATTGGGCCCGGCGGCGGGAAAGGTGGACGTCACATTCAACGAGTCGGTGCCTTCGACGTAGAATTGAACGGCCGTGCCTGCGGCGCGTCCAGTCAGGGCGGCGCTGTAGTTCGCGCCGCTGCCCGTCATGGGCTGGCTGATCCATGCGCCGCCATCCGGGCGCGACCACAGGGTCATCGCGGTGATGTTATCAGGATCGGTTGCCGTCACCGAAACCGTGACGGGTGCAAGCGCCGCAGGCACCACCGGTTCGTGGCGCAGTGCCGAAAAGGCAGGACCGATGTTGGCGGTGAAAGCCGTGTTCACCGTTCCTGGCGTACCGTATTGCGCATGACCGTCGAGCACGGTGGTCTTTGCGAGGCGATTGAAATAGAGCCGCGTATTCAGTTGCCGGCAGCCGCTGACCCATTTCGCGCGATACGAGATGCGATAGATGCGGCCGTTCACGACACTGCGGCTGGCGGCAAACGTCGTCTCCGCGTGGTTGCTCATGTGCTCAGTGGAACCGGTGGACACGAGCCGCAACACTTTGTTGCCCGGCTGGCTGGGATCATCAATGACCGTGCCGCTGTGGTTGCCGATGATGCGCCACTTGCCCGCATCCGTGGTGAAAGCGCCGTTCTGCAGCATCTCCACGGGCGCGGTCGCCGGAGCTTCGATCACGCTGATGTCATCCAGAAGCACCTCACCTTTGTCCATGAGACCCAGCACGAATTCCTTCCACTGCGTATCCGGCCCCACGGAACTGGCCGCAGCCGTGCCTTCGTAGGTGTAGGTCTGCCACGCGTTGCGGCTGCTTTCGTTGCTCGCGGCCCAGCTTTCGCCGGCATTGTTTTCTGCGCGCGGATCGCGCAATTCGATGCTCGATCCCCCGCCGTCCGCCGCCTCGGGCCAGCGGCCGTCGTCGGAGTAAGTCACGGCGTCCGCGGGATTGTCGTTCACGTCGCGCAGCACCAGTTTTTCGCCGCTGCCGGAGAGGCTGTTATTGAATGGACCCAGGGCCGTCAATCCGGGGAATTTCACCTGGAGCGCCGCGGGATCTTTCGCCACCACGAGATAGCCGCCCGCCGGAATCGTCGTGCCTGCAGGAAACGGAAAGTCGATGCCGCCGTCCAGCCTCCAGTCTGTCAGAGTGACGGACGCTCCGGACTTGTTGTGCAATTCGACCCACTGCTCCGGATTCTTACTGAAGGGAACGCCAGGGGCCTCCAGCACCGGCGGCGCGCCGTACATAATTTCGTTGAACACGATAGCCGATTGCAGCGCGAACGTGTTTGCCGCTGCGGGAGTGGCCGCGGACGGCGTCAGCCATTCGCCGGTGCCGTCGGGTGAGCGGGCGCGGCTTCGGGCGTGAACCTCGATGGCATCCGCCACCGCCACACCGGTCGGGCGCAGCAGGAACAACTTGTCTCCCGCAACCGCGCCGAAGCCCAGCGTGGCTTCGTTCGTCACAAGGAAGGTCCCGGACGCCAGCGTCTGCGCGGGCAGGGTGAACTGCGCCTCCGGCGAGATGCCGGTGCGCCGGATAACATAGCCGGCCACATCGAGCGCACCTGCGCCGCGATTGATCAGTTCCACCTGGAGCGGCCCCGCGCCCGCAGCGCTGACTTCGTTGAGAACGAGATTGTCGGGCACTACCGCGTCGAGGCCCGCGGGTGTGATTTCCGCAGTCAGACCTGCGCCGAAAACCATGCCGGGATCGGGTGCCTCCGCCTGGTGAGCCTCCACGGCGAGCACGTTGTTGCCATTCAACAGATTCGCCGCCGGCAGTGTAATCGCGGTTACCAGCGGCGTGACACCAACGACCGTGGCCGCCGGCGTCGCATAGCCAATCGCGCCTGCCGGCATGTTGTGGCGATAGACCTCCGCCCCGTTCAACCAGACGACCGCGCCGTCATCCACCGCGAGATCAAGCTTGAGCGCGGTGCGGGCAATGTTGTCGGAATAGGTGAACGCCTTGCGGAAGTAGTGTGTCACAGGCCCGTTAGGGAGTTGCGTTTTTCGCAGGGTGTCGTTCGAGGCCAGCGTGCCGTCGCCGCTGTAGTAGACCGCATTTTCCGGACCGGGATAACTCAGAGGCGTCTTCGTTGAAGCCGCCAGTTCCGCGATCTGCGCCGCCGTGAGCGGCTGATCCCAGACGGCGACGTCGTCGAGGCTTCCATTCATGAAGCCCCCGCCATCGCCGGACCATGCACCGATAGATAGAGGTACCGCAGCGCCGTTACTAAACGGGCTGCCCGTGCCGGTGCCCTGGGCCACACCATTGATGTAAAGAGTGCTGCCGGAGGGCGAGTAGGTAATGGCGATGTGCCGCCATGCAGTTCCGATGATTTCCGTACTCGTAATGAGGACAGTCGTGGCTCCATTCTGTTTCCACACTAACTTTGCCGTGACCGGATTAGACGAATTGAGCGCGAGAACGTTCTCGGAAAAAACGCCATTACTCTGCCGGGCGAGGACCGCACCAAAGCTCCCGCAGCAGTCGGCGTCCTGGGTGACGGCATTCCATTTCGCCCACATCGCCACGGTGCCGGCCGCCGCTCCATTGAGGCCACCACCGCCGGTCACATTTACATACGAACCGGCTCCGTTGAACGCCAGCGCACTGGAAGCTGTGGCATTGCGGTCGGCAGTCGCCGTGACCGCTCCGACGAAAGTGCCATTCGTGCCGCGGGTGGCCGTCGCGTTGCCGTTGAACGGCCAGTAGGACACCAGCGCCGCAGCATTCTGGCCGGCCCATGCGCTGTCATTGAAGGCCGGCTCTTTCCATGCGGTGCCGAGGTCGGTGCCGGTTGCCTCAAACCTCCACAGCGCATCCAGCGCAATGAGCGGGCGCACCGTGATCGCCGTATCCGGAAAATTACGGGCACCCGGCGTGCCGCGCATGACGACACTCGATGTCCAGTTCGCCGGCTCATCACTGATCGTATTTTGATCGCGCTTTGCCAGGGTGGCTCCCGAGCCATCGGGCGCAGGCGGCCATTTACCGCCGTCGCCGAAGACCATCTTGTCCATGAGGCGGTCGTTGCGGTCGCGCAGTTCAAGGCGCTCGCCGGCATTGTTCAGGCTGCCGGTGAAGGGCCCCTTCACACCTGACAGGCCCGTCGCGGCCTGGAGCGCCGCGGGGTCTGCCGCAATGATCAGATAGCCGCCCGCGGGAATGACCGTGCCCTCCGCGAAAGTGACATTGACTCCATCTTCGATGTGCCATGCCGACAGATCAATATCAATGGCCATCTGGTTGTGCAGCTCCACCCATTCGCCCGCCGTGTCACCCGGCCCTGGATGATAGTGGATTTCATTGAAGACGACGACACTGTCCACTGCTGCGGCACGGCAGAGGAGAGCGGCAAGGCAGAGTGCGGGGAGGGAAGCGTGTTTCATAATTCGGCGAAGACAGAGTGGGCATATCAAGCGAGCGGCATGCAGGCGAGACTAATCTCGAGAATGGTCTAAAGCGGATGAGAGCCGGATTGGGGAACCGGATTGAATGCGGGGTAATCGGAGACGGGATGGCAATCGGGCAGACATAAAAAAACCAGGCTCATCGTCCTTGAGAAGACGAACCTGGTCATAGAAGGATGCTGCGCGCCGGGCGGCAGGGCCTACCTGCGGCGGCGCAGGACGAGGCCTGACAGCGCAAGGGCCATGAATCCCATTGCCGCAGGCTCGGGAACGGCGTTGCCGTTAAATCTCACTTCGCTGAGGCCTGCGAACTCATTGTCCCCGCCGTGATTGGAAAGGATATCGCAGCGGATGAGGCGGGTGTTGTCAGCCGCTCCCAAAGCAGCGATGTCAACGATTTGGCTGAAGTCTGTCGTCTCAGAGCCGGTCGCCTGGTTGAAGGTGAAATTGCCCAG
Organism: Verrucomicrobiota bacterium; assembly: GCA_031414455.1. GTDB lineage: Bacteria > Verrucomicrobiota > Verrucomicrobiia > Verrucomicrobiales > V1-33 > V1-33. The sequence goes on along the minus strand of JANNVM010001084.1, from coordinate 441 downwards.
CGAAGTGAACAGACCACCCACGGATGACGACACGGAAATATCCACGGAGTTCGAGCCGCGCCCGGTCAGTGCAGCGAGCCGGGTTTCGTTGTAATTCCACACTCTAATCGAATCCATGTTGTAGTTCCCGCCAAGGTCAAAAACCACAAACGTAGGAAGCGGGTCATTGGGGGCGGCGAAGACGCCATTGCTCAGCCACATGGTGCCAGGACTGCCCGGCGGCAGGCCGCCGCCAGCATCGGGTGCGTTGATGTGAAATCCTGTTCCCTCATCAAAGCCCGATCCATCATTCATGTGGACGGCAGTCCGGTCAAAGGGGCCAACCAGTTCGGAGGAAACACTGTTGATGCTGACACCGGTGATGGCAGCCTTCGCGGGTGCGGCGGAAAAAGCGACGGTCACAATGGCAGCGAACAGAGGGAAGGGATGCGGTTTCATGGC
>JANNVM010001083.1:0-3639 GCA_031414455.1 Verrucomicrobiota bacterium | reverse complement strand
TGGCGAGTTGCTCCAGCAACTCCTGCGGCAGGCCGGAAGGACTGCGGCCTTTCATGGCGTCGGAGAAACCCTTCATCAGAAGCTGGCGGCACTCGTCGTCGGGCGCGGCATGGAGAAGCTGGGAACAGCGGAGAAAGTCCTCGCGCTTCCCGGTGATAGCGAAGCGCTTCATAAGGCGCTCGATGATGAACTTTCTTACCCCTGGCTGCTTCCACATCCCGTCAAAACCTCCTTTGTTCAAGAAATCCACGATGATGTCCGGTTCGCGGCTGCACATGCTCTCAACGGCCCACCATTCCATCAGCGGGATGAGCGGGTCGTTTACATCTTCGACCGACTTTTGCATCAGTGCCCCGAGGAGGATCGAGCAGGCGGCCGGAGACAGCTTCCTGACGGTGGCCGCGAGTTGGCAACGGAGTTCGGGATGATGGCTCGACTGGCAGAGGTTCCCCAACATCTCGCCATCATCAATATTGAGATCGCCTCCATCTCCCAGCAATCTTACCGCCCATGTGCGCACAAATAAGTCGTCAACGCCGAGGCTTTGTCCAGGCTTGAGGCTACCCCTGGCGACATCACTCCAAAAATCATCCAGCGCATTGAACCTCGGCGTGTGCCAGCCTTTCTCCCATGCCAGTCGCAGATAAGTCTGCCGCAGCCAGCGGTTGTCGGGAAGTTTGCCGGCGACGTTTTGCGTTGGCAGAGTTCGCGACGGCTTTGGATTATCCTTCATCCTCACCCGCCACACCCGGCCATGGTCCTTGTCCATGACGCCCATTTGATTGCGGAAGTGGCTGACTTGTTTGTCGCACCAGTCGGCGATGTAGAGGCAGCCGTCGGGGCCGTCTGTTATCATGACGGGGCGGAACCACTTGTCGCTGCTGGCGACGGGGCGGCCGATGTCTTTGGTGCGGAAGGTGGAGCCGTCGGGGATCATTTCGGCGCAGACGATGTTGTTGTGGAGGACATCGCAGCCCCATAGTTTGCCGCGCCATACTTCGGACAGGGTGTCGCTTTCGTAGATGATGAACTGGTGGGTGAAACGCTCGACGGCTTCGTTTTTCATCGGCGGGAAATAACCGAAGGCGTACGGGTTCGAAAGTTCGCCGTGTTTCTCCCAGCCCTTTTGATAGTAGCCGCCCTGGACGTAATGGAATCCGCGGGTGTCGCCGCCGTTGTGGCCGGAGAAGATCCGGCCTTTGGAATCAATTTCCAGCCCGTAGGCATTGCCGCCGCCCTCGGCGAAGATTTCGTAGCGGCGCGTGGGTGGATGATAGCGCCAGATGTTCTGCCCCATCGTCTTCACGGCTTTGGCGTCCTGCTTGGCGAGTTCCTTTTCGATCTCCGGCCAGTGGTCGCCCGTCGGCGCGGTGCCGGGCGCGCCGGGCACGAGAATAGCAGCGCTGACGGTACTTCCCTGTGCACCGTAGAGCCAGCCGTCGGGCCCCCAGCGCAAACTGTTGGCGATGGAATGCGTGTCCTCCAGACCGAACCCTGACAAATGCACTTCCGGCGGGCCATCGGGCACATCGTCCTGGTTTTTGTCCGGGAAGAACAGCAGATACGGCGCATGCGTTACCCAGACACCGTGCTCCGTGTGCGCCACACTCGTCGCCATGTTCAGATGATCATGGAAGACCTTGTGCTTTTCGAAGACGCCATCGCCGTCAGTGTCCTCGTGAATGGAGATGCGATCCACGCCGCGGAACGGCGAACCCTCCGCATGAGGCGGCGGCGGCGGAACCTTGTCGTAAATGGCGCGCCACACCGCGTCCTTCGAGACCTCCTTCAAACCCGCCGGCTTCGGATACTGCCGCGCCTCCACCAGCCAGAGCCGCCCGCGCGAGTCGAAACTGATATGCAGCGGCTGCGTGACGAGGGGTTCGCTCAGAACGAGATCAATCGCCAGCCCGTCGGCGAGTTGAAATTTCTTCGCGGCCTCCGCCGGCGAAAGCGCCGGTTCCTCCGTTTCATGCGGGCGGGGTTCGGCGCGGTCCTGAGCCAAAACGGTCAGCGGGGCGAAGAGAGCGCAGAAGAGGAGACGGTGCATGGCCACCATAAACGCAGGACTTCGGGAAAAGTCGCGTCCATGAATGCGGCTCACGGCCGTGGCTCACGGCTTGCCATCCGTTCCGGGACGACCATAGTGACGTGCATGGACTGGCAATCTGACCCCATCACACTGCGTGCCGTGCAGGAGGAAATCTATCGCGGCAAAGTGCTGCGTGCCCGGCAAATGACGCCGACGGAGCGGCTGGATGAGGTGCTCAAACTATCGAATGGCCTCTTCGGCCCGCCGGATTCACCGGAAAACATGGACAGTGAAGCCTATTGGCGCGAAATGGAACGGCGGCTCGACCTGCTGCGGAGGCTGCGCGAGCACAATCTTTACCGCCCCGTGGCGGCTGTGTGATGGACTTATTCCAACTCGCTGTCCGGATGGTAGAGGCGCTGGAGGCCGAGCACATCCCCCACTTGGTAACGGGGGCCATTGCGGTGGGAGTCTACGGAATTCCCCGGGGCACCAATGACATAGATATCGTCGTGGCACTGGAGACCCTGGAGCCGCTGAATCGACTTGAGCGACGGCTGGTGGATGTGGTGACGTTTGATCCGCAGGTCACGTTCGAGACCATTACCGGCAGCCTGCGGCACATCGTAAAATCCAGGACCCGACCTCCGTTCACCATCGAATTGTTTGAACTGGGCGGTGACCCCTTTGTCCAGAGCCGGTTTGCCAGGCGGCGGCGGGAATTTTCCGGTCAGATGAGCCGGGAGATTTGGGTGCCCGCCCCGGAAGATGTGGTGGTGCAAAAAATACGCTGGGGCCGAAGCAAGGATCTGGACGACGCCCGGGATGTACTCGCCGTCCAAACACCGGCAGCGCTCGACATGATTTACATTGAACACTGGTGCGGACAGCACGGGACGCTGGAACGGCTGCGGGCGGTGATTGAATCCATTCCGGAGGATTTGCGGTGAAAGACGTCACGGGCGCAACACCCGGCCAATACCAAGGCTCGGTGGCTTCGACCGGGGCTTCTCGCGCCGCGGGCGAAAACACCACGAAACACAGCCGGCGAAGCTGAGTGCGAACGCTGAATTGACGATGATGGATGTCTTCAGGGATGGCGCTGCCCCGCATCCGCTTTCCACACGCCACGGGCACGGCCAGCCCCACGCGTGAGTGTCGCAGCATTCCCAGAAGGCATTGCGAACTCGGCTGACTGCAAACAGTCCGAGTCCAGCGAGCGCCAGTGTGACGAGGAAAACCACGGACGATTTTGAGTTCACGACAATTTGTTACAGCTTCGCCAGCGCCTTGTCGCAGTTTTTGACAAACCAGCGTTTGCCCTTTTGGAAGACGGTGTGGCCTTCGTCGCGGAGGCGTTCGGCGGCGGCTTCGAGGCCGCCGGGGTATTTGGGATTAAGTTCGCCGCCGGTTTTCAGCGTGCGCCACCAGGGAGTGGTTTTCGTTTCGCCGGCGAGCGCGCCTTCCTCGGCGGCGTGGGCGGCGATCCATGCGAAGATGCCGGTGGCCATGGGACAAGCCATGTCTGCGGCGTGCTTCGCGGCGAGCGCGCTGCGCAGGCACGCGATGGTGATGAGCTTGCCGGGCTTCACCTTGCGCATCAGCGC
>JANNVM010001082.1:0-6389 GCA_031414455.1 Verrucomicrobiota bacterium | reverse complement strand
TGTCCTTCTTCAGGTGCAACAGTACCGCGGCCGAGTGCCAGCAGCGCGCGCGGTATTCCCACGGCTCCATACCAAAGGCCGCGGCGGCCGCGGTGAACTCTGCATGGCGAGGATGCCCCGGCGCGCCCATTCGCGGATCCAACGCGACGACGCGGATGTGCGCTCCCGGACGCCCGGCGATGACTTCGAGCTCCTTGCGAAACGCCGTTCCGCCCATGAACCCGGCGCTCGCCGCGACGGAGTCCAGATGGTTGTATGACTCTCCCCGGAGCGAGAGGATCACGTCGGGCACCTCGATGGATCTATCCACCTTGAGGGTTCCTCCGAAGACTTCAATGCGCCATTGCCCTGCCGAGTCCGCCATGTGGGCGAATCCGTTCAGCCTCACTCCGTAGAAATAGACACCGCCAGCCATTACGAAACCTCCGAGGAGCGCGAGACGCGGATGATCGCCGAGCCAGGCAGTCAGCACAAGCCAACTCCGGCGCAGCCCTGAGGGGCCAACGAGAGCGGAAGTGGAAGCAGGAGAGGAGGGTTCGAGCGGCATGGATCGCGGGGGTCGAGACTCTCTTCTATCAAACTCTGCTCATTTGGGAAGAGCAAATCTCAAACAAATCCCATTACAAAACTTATTTCAAATTCTATTGTAGATTTCATTTGAGATGGCATATAGAGACATCACCATGAATACGACTCCATCCATCGCATACCCCGGCTCCCTGGAACTCTATTGCCGTGAAATCGGGAAAACCCCCCTGCTGACCAAAGACGAGGAGCGCGATCTCGCGATCCGCAATCAACGCGGAGAACCGGCTGCCCGGGAGCACCTCATCAGAGCCAATCTGCGGCTTGTCGTGTCAGTAGCCCGGAAATTCAGCGGGATGGGGCTCGCCATCGAAGACCTCATCGCCGAGGGGAATCGTGGTCTCATCAAAGCCGTGGAGCGCTACGACCCTGCCGTGGGTGCGTCCATGAGCACCTACGCCGTATGGTGGATCCGGCAGTGTATACTCCGATCAATCGAAAACCACGGGCGAACGATTCGCCTTCCCGCGCACATCCTGACCCAGGTGCGGAAGATGCGCGCTGCCGCCGCGGAGTTGACGCAAATCCTCGGGCGCGAACCGGACGATATCGAGCTGGCGGAGCATCTGGGCACCTCGGGAGACCGGCTGGCCACCACTCGTGCCGCGTTTCAGCCCATGCACTCGCTCGATGAAATCACCGGCGGCGATCTGCCGCTCTCTGAGAAACTGGCTGCGGAAAGCAACACCGCCGGCGATCCCTTTTGTGCCGCCTGCCAGGAATGCGACTGCGACCGGGTCCAGCAAATTCTCGGCAAACTTCCGGCCCGGCTGCGCTTCGTCATCGAAGTTCGCTTCGGGATCGGCGGACGGGATCCCCTGCCCCTTGCCGACATCGGCCGGCAACTCGGCGTCACCCGCGAGCGCGCCCGCCAGCTCGAAAGCCGGGCGATGGGCCTCCTCCGTCAGGCACTCTACCGCATGGATCCGTCATCCAATTTGGAACTCCTCAGTCTCGTGCCCGCCTCACCGCCCCGCCGGAGCCGTGCCATCCGGAAAGAAATGCCTGAGAAGCGGTCCCCTGCCAACGAGCGCACTTTCGTTTTGCAGCCTGCCCATTCCCGGCGCACGGATGCCGCATGATTTTTCACGAATGGCATGACCAGGATCTAGAGGCGGGTGAACGGCGCTACTTCCGCGCCGAAAAATTTGGCAAGAAGAGGGAGGTGAAGACGACGCTGAAGTCCGCGCCTGACTGGGACCGTTTGAATCCGGTTCCCCTGGATATTCTGGAGACGCTGCGTGAACAGTTGCAGAACAAATACCAGCGTAAGCGAATTCCCTGGGAGGATGTCGTGACCGTGGACAAGCTGGTCGTCGAGGCCGGTGGGGCGACGGTCCTTGAGGATAAGCAAAAATGAGCGGCCACGACCACTGGATGCGCCTTGCCCTGGTGGAGGCACAGCGTGGCACGGGCCTGACAAGTCCGAATCCCTGTGTGGGCGCGGTGATCGTAAAAGACGGCGCGCTGCTCGGAAGCGGATGGCACCGCAAAGCCGGCGGGCCTCACGCGGAAGTGGAAGCCCTGCGCGGCGTTGAGGCGCGGGGCGCGACTATTTATATAACCCTGGAGCCCTGCTCGACGCACGGACGCACGCCGCCCTGCGTGGAGGCGATCCTCCGCGCCGGCGTGGCGCGCGTGGTGTGGGGCGCGGAGGATCCCAATCCTCAACACGCGGGCCGCGCCCGGGAAATTCTAACGACTGCGGGAGTGGAGGTGTTTTCCGGCGTGCTGGTCGAGGAGTGCCGCGAGATCATCGCTCCATTTGCCAAACTGATCACGACAGGCTTGCCGTGGGTAATCGCCAAAGCCGGCATGAGTCTCGACGGCCGCATCACCCGCCCCGCTGGCGAAGGTCAGTGGCTAACCAGTGAAGCCGCCCGCGCCGACGCCATGAAGCTGCGCGCCCAGTGTGATGCGATCATCGTCGGCGCGGAAACCGTGCGCCACGATGATCCGGCCCTGACCTTGCGCGGACCTGACATTCCCGACGGCAAGCATCAGCCCTGGCGTGTAATACTGACGCGCAGCGGTGACTTGCCGGCAGACGCAAAGATTTTCACCGATGAACACAAAGAGCGGACGCTGGTCATGAGCAACATGCCTCTGGTGGATGTGCTCAAACACCTTGCCGCCCGCGGCGTGATGAACGTGCTCATCGAAGGCGGCGGCGCTGTGCTCGCCGCTGCTTTCGGCGAACGCCTGGTGGATGAAGCCGTCTTCTACACGGCGCCACTCATCTCCGGCAGCGGCCGTCCCGTGGTGGATGCGGCAGCCTTCGCCGGCGGCTCCGTGGCGCTGCGTTTTGTGAGCGCGGAGATGATCGGCGATGACCTGAAGTTGCGCGCGCAGGCACGACCGTAGTGCCCCTCCTATCGCGAGAGCCCCCATGACTCCAGCGCCGGACGGAGGGCGGATTCGGCGCGGGCGTGGCGCTCGCCAGTGAGAGATTGCACCCATTGCTGCGCCGCGCGGAGATCGGTGACGGACCAGGCTTTGGCGAGGCTGGCGGCGGCTTCGGCGGCGGCAGGGGTTTCGGGTTCCGCGGCGAGCAGGGCGGCGGCGCGGATGGGATCGGCGGCGGCGGCACCGCGGAAAAATCCGGGCAGGGCGGTCTCGCGGGCGGCGGGGCTGAGGCCGTCGAGCAAGGCTGCGGATTCCGGCCACCGGCGCGAGACGGCGGCGGCGATGCCCTCGTTGCGCTCGTCTTTGATTTCGACCGTGACGAGTTTGGCTCTGGCATCCGGCGAAAGCCGGGCGGCGTGGAGCATCTCGATGAGCTGGCGCGTCTCCGCGGTGGTGGTGTCGTGCAGGTCTTTCAGCCGATAGAGCATGGTGCCGGCGGCGGCCATTTGCAGGTCGGGACGGTTGGTGCTGGCGAGCCATTGAATGGTCTGGCCGGGTGCTCCGCTGCCGGATTGGAACAGAGCCATCGTATTCGCCAGCCACGAGACGGTACGCGGCGAGGCATTAAGATAATAGTCTTTATACTGTGCGTCGAGCAATGGGCCGCCACCGAGCGTGAGCACGAACTCACCGGCCTGACGTTCCTGCGCCGGGCGGCTGGCCATCCAAGTGAACAGGCCCGCCGGATCGCGAGCGCCCATGCGCTGGAGAAAGAGGATCATGCTGTGATTCCCCGGCGCGTAATGCTCGGAGAATTCGCCGGCCTTTTGCCATGCCTCTGCCGCCGGCAGTGAGAGCAGGTGCTTGAAATAGCCGGGCGTGATGGCGGCGATGAGGTCGCGGTCGCCTGACGCGCACATGGCCAGGGCGGCGGCGGGATCAGTGAGGGCGAGTTGGCTGGCCACGCCGGCAGTGGCGGCGCGGCGGGCCGCGTGATCGGTGATCTCCGCGAGCCGGGCGCGGGCTTCCTGCGGATTGCTGCGGGCCAGCGCGGAGAAGATGGCGAGGTAGCCATCCTGGGGCAGCTTTATGTTCAGCCGCGCGGCCAGGGTGAGCAGGACGCGGGGATCGAGCCCGAATTGCTGCTCCAGAAGCCGGCCTGTGGCGAGCGCGGTCTCCGGGCGAAAGTAGCCGCCCGCGGGGGACTCAGGGATGAACTTCCTGACATCGCTGGCGACGCTGACGATCATGTCGGCGATTTCGTCAGGGCTGCGTCCGGCGGCCCAGTGCCGCGAGAAGGCGCGGAGCATGACGATGCGTTCATTGCCGTCGCTCCCGCGCAGGGCGGCGAGGAGCAGGGAGTCGGGATCAAGGATGGCCCAGCGTCCGAGGAGAATGTCGCGGGCCTCGTCGCGGAGGTCTGACGGCACTTTATCCAGCGCAGCGTAAAGGTGGCGGATCTCCGCGACGGAAGTGATCTGCCACCAGCCGGCGATGATCGCGGCTTGCTCTGCGATGGACTTGCCAGTGAGCGAGGCGGTGCGCGTGGCAGCGGATTGTTTTTCGCCGCTGGAGAACTTCATGCGGCCCTCGCTGATGACGGCGCGCAGGGCCACGGTGCCGACATTGCCCACGGTGAAGTGAGCGGCGGCCCAGCCGGCGATGCTGGCGGCGAGGAACGTCCAAAGATAGAGGCGGCGGCGTTTCATGGCGTGGCGAGAGCTTGTTGATCGGCAGCGGGGAGCGACTGCCGCGCGGCGTCTGCGGCGGAGGGATCGCGCAGGGACCAGAGTTCCAGCGTGGTGCGCAGCGTGGTGAGGCGCTGCGGCTCATCGGCGATCGTGCCGGCCCAGACGATGGCGCGCGAGGGATCCCATTCCGCCATGACGAGCGTCTCGACCATACCGCCCACCGCGGCATCGCGTCCCGGGCCGGGCGGCAGGGAATTCGCCCACTCCGAGGCCAGCTCCGGCGAGCGCCCGACCCATCCCTGCGCGGCCTGTTTCCATGATTCCGCGGGAATGTCAGGCAACGTGGAGAAGAGCGCCATGTTCTCCGTACTCGGACGGTCCGCGATCTTTTCCGCCAGAGCCGCGGAAGCCGCGCGCTGGTCCACCTCCGGCAGCGCCTGCCATGCGGAGCGCGCGGCGGCGGCATCCTGAGAAAGCCAATGCTGCATGATCTCCGGCAGGGCCTTGCCGCGCGCAGCGGCGGACTGCGGCGCGAGAAATTCCAGCGCCTGCTGTGGACTGATCTTGCTCAGGCTGCCGGCGAATCGCTCCGCCGCGGCATCGCGAAACGGGCCCTCCGGCAGCGTTGCCAGGAGTTGCCGCGCTTCGGATTCCGGCATCTTCGCGAACTGCTCACCCACCTGCTCCGCCGCGCCGTTTTTGAAAGCTCCGTCCGGCAGCGAGGTGAGCGCCGCCAGCGTGCCAGCCGGGTCCGCGAGGTAGAGCGTGCCGATTTCATCCGTCACCCTGGCACCGCTGCGCGCGCCACTTTCCAATGCCGCAAAGGCCACAGGTGATGGCCCGGCTTTGAGCGCAGTCTTCATCTCCGCCGTGACGTTCCAGCGGAACTCGCCGGCCAGTGGCTCCGGCAACGCGGCGACAAGCGCCGTGCGTTCTGCGCCTTCCGGCAGGCGCTGCGCGATTTCCTTCTGCACCAGCGGCGAAGTCTCCAGCGTGCGCAGCCAGGTGAGGGCATCCGCCGTCGGCAGCGCCGCGGAGATGTCCTGCAACGCCCGGCGCGCAGCCGCGTTTTTCGGAAGAAACGACCACGCGGCGGCTGCGGCGCGCGGATCGGATTTCGCCCATGCATTGAACACACCCTGGATCGCCGTGTCGCGCTCATCCGCGTGAGTCAGGGATCGCGCCCACGTGAAGGCCTCCGCACCATTCTGCTCTGCACGCACGGTGGCCAGGTCGAGCATCATGACTTCGCGCTGGCGGCCTCCCTGCGAGAGCAGCGCCTCGATCTGCGCAGGGTCGTCTTTGAGCAGCCGTGCCAATTCCTCTTTCGTGATGTTGACGGGATTCGACTTCACCCGCTGGAGCATCTCCGGCGCATTCGTGGCCGCCCATACTTCTGCTGCCGCCGGTGACTTGCGCCACCATTCCGTGAACGCCCACGACTCCGCCGCGCGCCCGAAGATATGCTGCCTCACCCATGCCAGCGTGCGCTGCGGGTCCAGTTCCATCATCTGTGAAATGAGCAGGCCGGTATGGCGCAAATGTATGCCTTCCAATTCGCCGTCTATTTCACCCTCCAGCAGACGAGTGAGCGCCGCGTAGTCGCGCCCGGCGATGGCGTTTAGTTTTATAAGCGTTGCGCTCGCTGCGGGAATGGGCGCGGGCGCAGTCACAGTGGCATGGGCCGTGTCCGCCTTCTCTGGAGCCAACAGCGGGCGGAAGATGCTGGCGGCGGACTGCCACTGAAGGCTGCTGCCAAAAGCAAAG
>JANNVM010001081.1:0-2171 GCA_031414455.1 Verrucomicrobiota bacterium | reverse complement strand
GCAGAGGGGCTGACCCGCCCGAAACCGCCGCAGGAGGCTCCGGTTCCTTCCGGCGCACGGTGTCACCAGCGGCGGGAAGCCGCACCGAAAATACGCTGCCCCGGCCCTCACCTTCACTGCGGACGTCAATCCTCCCGCCGTGCATTTCCGTGAGGATGCGGCTGATGGCCAGCCCAAGGCCGAGCCCCGTGGACCGCTGACCGTGCGCCTGTTCGAAAGCGTCGAAAATGCCTCCCAGACGGTCCGCCGCGATTCCGATGCCGGTGTCCGCAATTTCCACCCGCAACCGGCCGTCTTCATCGTCACCGGTTGCCAGCGTGACCTCACCTCCTCTGCCGGTGTACTTGATCGCGTTGTTGATGAGGTTCCAGAAAATCTGCTGAATCCTGGCAGGGTCTGCATGGAGCCGGCAGTGTTTGGCGGCAAGATCGAGATGCAAATTGAGTTCCTGCCGCTGAATGTCCGGCTGACAGATTTCCACAGCCCGCCGGAGGAGATCGTGAGCGTCCACATGCTCCGGATTGAGCTGGAGTTTTCCGTTACGAATGCGAGCGAGGTCAAGGAGGTCATCAATGAGGCGGGCCTCCAGTTGGACGTTGCGGCGGATGGTTTCCAGCAACTCCGCGGCGGCGGGCGGACAATGATGCTCCTCTTCCATCAGGGCGACGGCGTGAAGGACCGGGGAAAGCGGTGTGCGCAACTCGTGGGACAGCATCGCCAGGAAACGATCCTTCGCCCTGTTGGCCGCTTCGGCTTCTGCGCGGGCCGCCTCGGCCGCGATGCGGCGGGAACGCTCATCCGCGCTCCGGCGAAGTTCAGCGTTTTTCACTGCCAGTTCCTCATTGCTCGCGAGAAGGGCGGCTTCCGCCTGTTTGCGGCGGGTGATGTCCGCCAGGGACACGAGAAGGAAATGACCGTCGCTGGACTGGAAGGAACTGAAGACAGCTTCCAGAGAAACGGTGGAGCCGGATTTTCTCAGTCCCGTCAGTTCCCAGGACGGCTGGTGCTCGGAGTCCCCGTCCTGCTCCAGCCAGCCCTGAGGAAGACCGCCCGGGAGCAGCTTTTGGAGCGGTTCTCCCAGCAGTTCATCGCGTTGATATCCGAAAAGAATCCCGGCCCTTGAATTCACAATGATGATCCGCCCCGCTGAGTTGAGCACCACCTTCGCGTGGGGCGCCGCCTCCACGACCAGTCGCCACCGCTCCTCAGCCTTTTGACGGTCAAGAATCTCCACCTCCATCGCCGCATTGAGACGCGCCAGTTCCGCTGTCTTGCGGAACAACTCCACGAATACGGCGATCTTTGAACGGAGCACCGCGGGATGCACGGGCTTGGTAATGTAATCCACCGCCCCCGCATCATAACCGAGCACGACGTGCTTTTCTTCGTAGTAGTGGGCAGTGAGAAACAGGATGGGAATGTGCTGCGTCTTCCGGCGCTGTTTGATGAGTTGTGCGAGTTCGAGACCGCTCATGTCCGGCATCTTGACGTCCATCACGATCGCGGCGCAGTCCTCGTCCATGAGGATCCGCAGGGTTGCCTCTGCACTGGAAGCCTTAAGCAGCCGGTAGTCCGGCGCATCCAAAATGGTTTCCAGAACGGCAAGGTTCCGGAGGTCGTCATCTACCAGCAGAATATTGATGGAGGCCATAAAGGTCAGCGGTGCAGCCAGACGCGCAGCAGCGAAAGCAACTGATCGGTGTTCACTGGTTTGGCAATGTAGTCGCTGGCCCCCGCTTCAAGACATTTCTCGCGGTCTCCTTTCATCGCCTTCGCCGTCAAGGCCAGAATCGGCAGGGATTTGAAGGCGGGATTTCTTCTGATCTCACGCATGGTTTGATAGCCGTCCATTTCCGGCATCATGATGTCCATCAGCACCATTGAGAGCCCTGGTGTATTCTCAATGAGTTCGATGGCCTGACGTCCGTTGGTGGCACTGAGCACTTCCATGTGCCGGTTCTCGAGGACGATGGAGAGGGCGAAAATATTGCGGGCGTCATCGTCCACCACCAGAACCTTCTGACCGCGGAGCGCCTCGTTGGAGCCGTGCAGCCGCTCGATCATGGCCTGTTTGGCAGGCGGCAGTTCGGAAATAACACGATGCAGGAACAGCGCCGTTTCGTCGAGCAGCCGTTCCGGTGACTGCACATCCTTCAGCACCACGCTCCTGG
>JANNVM010001080.1:0-1890 GCA_031414455.1 Verrucomicrobiota bacterium | reverse complement strand
GATTTGGCGGCCATCTCTCGATTTGGTGCTGGCATCACTGCCAAAAGATCCAGCGCTGCCGCTCTATGGCGTGCCGTTTGCTGTGAAGGACAACATTGATGTGGCTGGATGGCCGACAACCGCCGGGTGTCCTGAGTTCAGCTATATTGCCGCGGGCGACGCCACCGTTGTTGCGAAACTGCGCGCCGCCGGAGCCATCCCAATGGGAAAGACGAACATGGATCAGTTTGCCACGGGACTCGTCGGCACGCGTTCGCCGTATGGGATTCCGCGGTGTGTCTTCGATGACGAGTTCATCTCCGGCGGCAGCAGTTCCGGATCCGCTGTGGCCGTCGCCGCGGGGCTTTGCGCTTTCTCGCTGGGCACCGACACCGCCGGCTCCGGTCGTATTCCGGCGGCATTCAATGGCATCGCCGGGCTCAAGCCAACCCGCGGACGCATCAGCACCGCCGGTGTTGTTCCCGCCTGTCGCTCGCTCGACTGCGTGTCCCTCTTCGCCGCGGACGCCGCGGATGCGGCCGCGATCATGGCCGCAGCTGAAGGTCGCGATCCCACGGATCCCTATTCGCGATCTATCGAATCGCCGCCGCTCTGGCCGGCGACGCTGCGCATCGGCGTGCCGCGACCGGAGCAGCGTGAGTTTTTCGGCGATTCCGCGTATGCGAAACTCTACGAAGCAGCCATCGCGCGGGCATCGGAACTTGGCGCGCAGATCGTGGAGATTGACTTCACTCCGTTCGCCGGAGCCGCGACGTTGCTCTATGCCGGCCCGTGGGTGGCCGAGCGCGCCGCCGCCGTGGGCGACTTTGTTGCGGGCGACCACGCCGGCCTTGATCCCACGGTCACTTCGATTATCCGCAGCGCCGGAAAGTGGACCGCACGCGATGCCTTCACTGCCTTGTATCAACTGGAATCGCTGCGCATCAAGGCCGCGGAAGTGTGGCGCGGCATGGACATTCTTTTGCTGCCCACTGCGCCCTCACACTACCGGGTTTCTGAAGTTCTCGCCGATCCTCTGGGTCTAAATACGAAACTCGGGACTTACACGAACTTCGTGAATCTCCTCGATCTCTGCGCCATCGCCGTGCCCGCGGGAACCGTGCCCGGCACGTTGCGGCCATTCGGCATCACCTTCATGGCCCCCGCATGGCAGGATGCACCACTCGCTGCCATTGCGCAACAATTCACGCAGGGCCGGCCACTTGCCGCTCCGCTGCCGGATGATTGTATCGCCCTCGCCGTCGCCGGAGCCCATTTGTCAGGACAGCCGCTGCATCATCAGCTCGTTTCGCGAAACGCCCGACTGCTCCAGCGCACCCTCACTGATCCCGGCTACCGGCTGTTCTCCCTGCCCAACACCTCGCCGGCAAAGCCCGGCCTCGTGCGTGCCCCTGGCTTCGCCGGCCCCGGCATCGAAGTCGAAGTCTATGCTCTCAGCCCCGCCGGCTTCGGCACGTTCGTCGCCGCAGTTTCCGCGCCCATGGGGATCGGCACCGTGGAACTGTCGGACGGTACATCGGTGAAGGGCTTCCTCTGCGAGCCCTTCGCCCTCGCAGGCGCTGAAGACATCACCGCTTTCGGAGGCTGGCGTCAGTGGCAGGATTCAAAAAGGTAGGGACGTGCTCCTGCGCGTCCCACTTTTCGCGAGCGAAGGGGGTGCGGAGCTTGGCGCGGACGGTCCCTGAGCTTTGCCCGCGGTGGAGACGAATCGGATTGGCTCTCGCCGCGGGTGTTTGGCGTGACGCTGAAGCAGCTCCGCGCCGCCTCCGCCCGCGGATGTTTGGGACGCGCGGGAGCGCATCCCTACCTGGTGAATGGACGCGCGAGCGGCGTCCCTATCAGGTTTTAGAATAGGAAATAGCGCTGCGCCATCGGGAGCACTGAGGCGGG
>JANNVM010001079.1:0-2260 GCA_031414455.1 Verrucomicrobiota bacterium | reverse complement strand
TTCGGCAGCGAAATGTTGGCTGACAAAATCATCAGGCGAACAATCTGGGCGGAGGCGGCGAAGGGAACTTTCTGGTTTGTACTTCCTCGCGCTCGAATTGCTTGATTTGCACTGCCGAGGCGGCCTGGAGATCGGTCAGTCCGAAAGTAGCTTCATATCCATCGTTAAAGCGCAGCCGCTGGATGATTTTGCACGCATAAATTTTCCAAAACACTCGCCAAACCCTGCCGGCGGGCCTAGACCTTATGGCTTGGCGGTTGGAGAAAAAGAGTGGGTGAGTGGGTTGAACGTGGGTTATTCCAGCGCGAGCGCGGGAACCTATCCACAAAGTTGTGGCCTGCGAGTCGCCCCGCCCAACCAACCAACCTGATATCTATGAACCCATCACCCACAGCTCAAATCATCAAATATGTCGGCCTGGATGTCCATGCCCAAACCATCGCCGTGGCCATCGCCCACGAGGGCGGCGACGTGGTGTCCTACGGCACCATCCCGGCCCACTCGCACAGCATCGATCGGCTCCACAAAAAACTCACCGAAGGCGGCGCGCAAGTCCGCTACGTGTATGAAGCCGGCCCCACTGGATTCTGGCTGGCCCGCCATCTGCGCGGGAAAAAGATCCACTGCCAAATCGTCTCCCCCTCGCTGGTGCCTAGGAAAAGCGGCGACCGGGTGAAGACCGACCGGCGCGACGCGTTGACCCTGGCCCGGCTGTATCGCGCGGGCGAACTCTCCTTCGTGCACGTGCCCGACGAGGCCGATGAAGCGATGCGCGATCTCGTGCGCACCCGCCTGCGCGCGGTGGAGGATCTGCGCCGGTGCCGCCAGCGCATCAAGGGATATCTGCTGCGCTACGGGCGGCGTTACGATGGGCGCAGCGCGTGGACGGCGGAGCATTTGAACTACCTGAGCCGGCAGAAGTTTGATCATCCCGGCCAGCAGCTCGCTTTTGAGGAACTGTTGAACGCCGTGGCGGATCCGGCCCAGCGCATCGAGCGCTTGACCAAAGCCATCGAGGCACAAGTCCAGACGTGGAGCCGCCGGCCGCTGGTCCAGGCGTTGATGTGTCTGCGCGGGTTCGCGTTGCTCAACGCGGTGACGTGGGTGGCCGAGATTGGCGACTTCACCCGCTTCACCCATCCCTCCCAGCTCATGAGCTACATCGGCATCACCCCGAGCGAAGACAGCTCCGGGCAGAAACGCCGGCAAGGCGCGATCACCAAGACCGGCAACGAAGCCTGTCGCCGCGCCATCATCGAAGCGGCCTGGCAATACCGCCTGCCCGCGCGCGTCACCCCGCACATCCGCCAGCGCCAGCACGGCCAGCCCCAGGCCGTCATCGACATCGCCTGGAAAGCCCAGACGCGCCTGTGCGAGCGCTACCAGGCCCTGATCCGCCACCGCAAGAAAACCGTGGTGGTGGTGACAGCCATCGGGCGCGAACTCGTCGGGTTCCTCTGGGCCATCGCCCGCGAGCTCGCCGCGCCCGGCACCACCGCGGCGGAAACGTTGAAGAAAAAGGACAGGGAAACTTTGAAGAAAGAAACACCGACGCCCGTGAAGCCGCCGGCCAGGACCGCACGCCCCTACACGCTGGATGACCGCAAGCAATATGAGCCCGCGAAACCGGGGGTTGGGAAACGAGCCTTGAAAGGCGGGACTGGGAAAGCTTTGAAGAAGGAGAGGAAGACCGCGGCGGCGCGCTGAAGCGGCGGCGGCGGCGGAAGTTCAACGGAACTTCCCGGAGCTCTTTGACAAGACGTCCGTGACTTGAGCCGTGGGCATGGAGTCGGCCCGGTGAGGCGAGCGCTCGATGTCGTTAGGTGATAAACCGCCGGAGACGGCGGCCAACTCACGCGCCTAGACTGAGCCCGCGCCGCGACGCACCCTGGTCTTGTGTTAACCAATACACGCATATCAGCAGGATCCACCGTCGTATATTCTCGGCCGGCCTCGTGCCCACGACCCAGTTCACGGGAGGAAAGAGATGCACCCAAAAGAAAAGTGCCGCAGAAGGTCCACGCCCTCTTGACATTTAAGAAGCCATATCAACGACCCAAGCTCAGCAACGGCGGCCACGAGTCGCGCTGTTTGCAATCGCGACGACCCACCGCCGTTAGCCAGAGCGCAGGAGGCCGCTTATTTACTGCCACGAAACTCATAGTCAATAATCACCGTTCCTGAACGAACACTCTCCGGAGAATAATGGAGCACGCAATTGGTGGAATACCAATCTCCGCCTGTCTTCACATCGAAGTCG
>JANNVM010001078.1:0-1729 GCA_031414455.1 Verrucomicrobiota bacterium | reverse complement strand
AGTCCACGCCCCAAACGATAATTCCGCCTTCCGAGTTGCCGAACCCTGAAATGGCCTTGCCGAGATTGTTTCGGTCGTCGCTGGGCAAGTGTGGTCCTGCGCCACCATCAGAAGCTCGTTTGAAGTCCAGGAACAACTCCTCCGCCTTACGCGTGGCGATCAATTCATCAATCCCGGCCACACCTTTGGCGGTGAGATTTTGAAACAGGTCTTCGGCGCGGTTCATGACGTTGATTTCTCTGATAGGCCGCTGGTTTCCCCCGAAAAGCGGAACGTGTGCCCGGTTTGCGGACGACCTTCAAGTTTTGTTCAGCGCACCGATAGTGGCGGCCGGTAAGTAGAGCTTGAGGGGATCGGATGGGAAAGGCTGGAACTGGAACTTTTGGTAGAAGGCAGCGGCTTGCACGTCCTTTGCATCTACGATGAGGGCCGCTCCACCGATTTCTGTGCAGGCGGCGTGGACCTTGCGCAGGGCGGCAATGAGCAGCGCCGGTCCGATGCCGCGACCCTGGTGCCGGCGGTCCATGGCGAGCCGGCCAAGCCGAACGCAGGGCACGCGGGACGGATAGCGCTTCGCGAACGCAGGCGGCATATCCTCCGTTAGCAGTTCGCAGATGCCGAGAGTGAAGAACCCCAGCACGGGGCGTGGCGTGCCGGCTTCCTCTTCCACAAGGACGAAGGTTTTGGCGATGCCTTTCTCCGCGTGCTGCCGGGCGGTGCGCTGGAGGTAGAGATTCAACGGCTCTACACCGCAGTCGAAGCCCTCGCGGTCATGAGCCGGGGAGAGCGGCTCCAGTTTCATTCGCGGATGAGCCGGCGGGTAGCTGCCGCAGCCTTGCGGAGCGCACGGCCCGGCGCGGGCGGGCGGTCCAGGGCGGCGAAAAACTTCCGCGCATCCTCGCGCGTAAGGCGGATTGTTTGCTGCCGCGCCAGCACTTCCTCGGCCTCCTTCACCGCCGCAGCGACGACGAAACTGCCCAGGGTCAGCCCGCGGGCGGCGGCGGCTTCCGTCAGCAAAAGTTCGGTATGCTGCGGGATGCGGGCCGTAAGGCGGGAGCGTGAGGACTTGAGAGGCGCGGGGGCGGACATAAAGGCGGCGTGGTTGCCGGTGGCACAGTGACACCAGCAGCCCGGCGCGTCAATTTCTCAGTTCACTCCGCCACTTCTCATGCCTTCCGCGGGGAGCGCTGCCGCACGGCTTCGAACAAACACACACCTGCGGCCACCGAGACATTCAGGCAGCGGACATTGCCCTGCATCGGGATGCGCACGAGGAAGTCGCACTTTTCGGTGGTCAGCCGTCTCATGCCGCTGCCTTCGGCACCGAGCACGAGGGCGCAGGGGCCGGTGAGGTCTGCGGCGTAGAGGGACTTCGTAGCTTCGTTCGCGGTGCCGGTGATCCAGACGCCGGCGGCTTTGAGAATCTCCATGGTGCGCGCGAGGTTCGTCACCTGGATGAACGGCACGCTCTCCGCCGCGCCGCAGGCGATGTGGCGCACGGTTTCTGTCAGGGTGGCGGAGTGATCCTTCGGCGCGATGACGGCGTGAGCCCCCGCGGCATCCGCCGTGCGCAGGCAGGCGCCGAGATTGTGAGGGTCGGTCACCTGATCGAGAATGAGCAGCAGCGGGATGGGCGTGCGGGCGTGGATTTCCTTGAGATCATCCTCGTCGCCGGTCTTTGCGGCTTTGGTGTAATCCGTGTGCTGGTGCCGGCGCGCCTGAGCGAGCT
>JANNVM010001077.1:0-11987 GCA_031414455.1 Verrucomicrobiota bacterium | reverse complement strand
GCTCGACCTACGAGGGCCGCAGCGAAGTCTTCCTCCAGGGCCGGCCATTGAATGTCACGAGTCTCGACTTCGGTCCGGACGGCGCGATGTATTTCATCACCGGCGGACGCAGGACACAGTCGGGACTCTATCGTGTCACGTGGACGGGTGAACAGCCGCCGCCGGAAGTGAAACCGCGCGATGTCGCGCTCGATTCGGCTGCGGCAAAGGCGCGGGAGCAGCGGCGCGAACTTGAGGCACTGCATCGCGAGGGAAACCCCGGGGAGGCCGCGGCGGCGAAAGTCGAAGCTGGTCTGAAGTCTGAGGATATTTTTATCCGCCGGGCGGCGCGGGTGGCGCTGGAATTGCATCATGGTGAATTCGGTGAGACTTTGTTCAGCCGCGCGAGCGTCCTCCCGCTCCCGGAGGCTCTGGAGGTGGCGCTCGCTTCCGCGCGAACCAACGAGACTGCGTCCCCGTTTTCCCTGCTGGGTTTTCTAACCTCGCGCGATTGGGCGATGCTTTCTGCGGAAGAGCGGACCACGCTGCTTCGGGCACTGCAGATCCATCTCCTGCGCACCGATCCTCCCGGTGCGAAAGAAGTCAGGGCGACTGCCGAATTCATCGGGTCCGCCATCCCCTGCGGGCAACCGCATGCGGACCAGTTAGGCGCGGAACTGCTCGTTTTTCTCGGCGCGGCACGTGCCGTGGAGAAAATTCTGCCGCTCATTGAGAGTGCCGTTACTCAGGAAGAGCGGCTGCATTATCTGTTCACTCTGCGGCATGTGAAAACCGGCTGGACGCTGGAGCAGCGCAGGGCGTGGATCGCCGCGTTCCGGCGCGAGTCCGCGCGTGCTGTCGGCGCGCACCATCTCGGCGTCACGCTGCGCTACTGCCGTGCTGACTTTGAAGCCGCCCTGACTGCGGAGGAAAAGGCCGCGCTCGCCGCCGACCTCGCCACGCTCGATCCCGCCGCCGTCGCTGTGCCCGCCGCAGCTCCGCGACCGTTTGTCAAAGCATGGACGCAGGCGGAACTCGAGCCGCACCTCGCCGCCGTCGCCGCAAAAGAGCGCGACCTGAAACGCGGGCGCGAACTCTTCAAATCCCAGTGCGCCGCCTGCCACCGTTACGGCGCAGAAGGCGGCGTCATCGGCCCCGACCTGACAGGTATCGCCGGGCGCTTCGACCGCCGCACGATTCTCGAAAGTCTCATGGATCCATGGCGCGTCGTCGCCGATCCCTATCGTTTCGCCACGGCCACTCTCAAGTCCGGCGAGATCGTCTCCGGCCGCGTCCTCGGCGACGACGGCACCACTCTCGCCATCGAAGTGAACCCCGTCGAAGCCGGCGTCGGTCGTAAAGTCCCCCGCAGCGAAACAGCCACCATCGCCTTCTCCTCACAAATGCTCCCGGGCCTCGCCAATTTATTCAGTCAGGAGGAATTGCTCGACCTCCTCGCCTTCATGGAGCGCGGCGGGGAGTGAGGAGCGATCGTGTCATTGCTTGTCATTGTTTCCCCGGCGAAGTAGGCCCGGGACCGCGGATTTGTAATCCGCTCGCCATGTTGAGGGACTCGATAGGAGATGCGGATTACAAATCCGCGGTCCCGGGTTACTTTCAGTTTTGCCGTGCCGCGCGCGACGTGTGGCACAGTTGGCACGCCAATCGAACCAACTGAAGTCGTGAGAAGACCGTGCCCGGCCATACCGCATCACCGCCACCGTTGATCTCTCGGCGGTGATCTGGACAAACCTCTCGCTGCCGGGCACAGTGCAGCAGGATGACCGGTATCGGTTCCAGGTCGAGATCCCGGCACGGTTTGCGAAGCGGTGTTTTCTGCGAGTTGAGCGCCCGTAGCACGGGCATGGCGACAGCCTGCCCGTGTTTGCCTCCCAACTCGTGAACCGACACGGCCAGCCCGGAGGCATGGCCGTGCTGCGTTCCCTATCCAAGGCGCGTCCGCACCGCGCTCTACCGCCACGTCACCCGCAGGCGCACAAATCGTTTCCCCGTGATCCCCTCCGGACAGGTCGCTTTCACCAGTTCACCAATGGGCGGTGTGAACGCCTGCGGATGAGAGTTGGTCGCGAATGCAACGAGGTTCACGATGCCATCATGCGGGATTGTGGTTGTCGTCGCAGCACGAGGTGGCTTCGGGTTACCCTCTTTTTGTCCGTTCTGAATCCAGCTCAATGAGGGCAGTGTACTGCACGAGCAAGACAATCCCTGGAAATTCGCTCGTAATAGCCCATACGGCGCGGATACTGCTGCCGATTCTCTCTCTCATGATCACGCGCTTACTTTCGCTCGCTTTGCTGCTCAGTGCCGGCCTCGTTTGGCCCGCGGCGGCACAGGATGCCCCGGCTCCCTCCGCCAAAAAACCGGCGGCGGAGAAACCTGCTGCACCGGTGAATCCTGACGGGGAAGTCAAACCCGGAGGGCCGGAAGTGCCGGAAGTGCCTGAGGATTTGCTGGAGGATCCGCATCTGCGCGAGGAGTTCGGCGTGAACCAGTTCACCACGCCCAGCATCCGGAAGATTTTTGGTTCGCTCGATCTGCTGGGGCAATTGCCCTATGACAAACTGAAGCGGGACGTTCCCAAAGGCCTTTCGACGGACCGCTCCCGCGTGGCACTTAGTCTCGGGGTTCTCATCGGTGACGGATTTCTCTCCGCCCAATCTGAGAAGGTGGATGACCTTGAGGACATTGGCCGTGCCGTGCTGCGCCACGCGAAAGTGCTGGCAGCAGGTGCGCGTGTTGCCGAGCACGCCAAGGCGATTCTGGAAAACAGTGCGCTGGGCGACTGGAAGACCCTGCGCGAGGATTTGTCAGCGACGCAGAAGGATGTGGAGGCCGAGATGGTTTTGCTGCGGGATGTTGACATGGCACACCTTATTGCCATCGGAGGCTGGCTGCGCGGTCTGGAAATTGCGAGCACAGCGGCGCTGGATCCGTTCAGTGCCGAACGTGCCGCCGTACTTGCCCGCAAGGACCTCGCGGAATACTTTTCCGCGACCCTTGCCGATCTCGATCCGGAGTTGAAGAAGCGTCCCTACATGACGGCGCTCCATGCGGGGATTGATGAAATCCGCGCGCTCCTCGACGTGCCTGAGGGTAAACCATTCGATCAGGCGCAGGTGCAGAAGGTTCACGAGAGAGCGGCGGCGCTCGTCCAGGCCGTCACCGCCTCCAAACCCTGACGCCCATGTCCACCGACCCGAATAACAAGCCGGCTGTTCGCGAACCGGAGGCAGAGGTGATTGACTTTGAAGTGGTGGACGAAGGGGCCGGCGAGGTCGCTGCCGGGCCGTCACTGGAGGAATTCGCCAAGGCCGGACCGGAGATGATCGTGCTGGCTTTTCGCACGATGCTGAAGGAAAAGCTGAAGCGCTGGTTCATCCGCAGCCTCATTTGGGCGACGCTGCTTCTTTTCCTCGCGCAGGATTACAAATGGGCGAAGTGGGTGTTCGGGATCTGGGCTTTCGTTGCCGGCATTCACCTGGCGTTCCTGCTCTACGGCTGGTACGCCAGCGGCAAGCACGGGGCGAAGCTGTCGCAAATATTTGGCGGAATGGGGCGCCCGGGACCACAGTGAATCCGGCGATGAAGATTTTCGAACAGGAGGGCGCAGTGGAAACAGAGGCTCCTGAAAAAGCCCAGCCCCGTTCGATTTCACGATCGAAATCCCTGCTTCCTCTGCGGCCTCCTGTTCCACTTTATTCCGATTAACATTCAATGGCGAAGCGCCCTGCCAAATCCCGTCAGTTGATCTGCCCCCGCCTGTTTCCTAAAACACGCACGCGTATCGCGTCATGGCCGTGGTTCTGGCGCTGGATGGTTCGAGGCGCGGTGATGGGGTTGTTCCTGTCCGGGCTGACGCTGCTGGTGCTGGACCTCATCTACAGCACGCTCGCCGGGAAATATGACATGGCCAACCTGGGCCGGATGCCGGAGCGCACCATCGTTTATGACCATCAGGGCCGTGAGATCGGGCGGCTGCACGGGGAGAACCGGATCGTGGTGAAACTCAGCGAGGTCTCACCGTTTTTCATTGAGGCGCTGCTGGCGCGTGAGGACAATGATTTCCATGAGCATAGCGGCATCCACTGGCGCGGGGTGGTGCGGGCGGTTTACCGGCGCATCAAGGACGGCGTGAAGCAGGGCGCCAGCACCATCACGATGCAGTTGGCTAACAACAGCTTTGGCCTCGGCAAGGATCAGTCCATCCACCGCAAATTTCTGGAGATCGCCCTGACCCGCCGCATCGAAGCGACTTACAAGAAAGACGAAATCCTCGAGCTCTACGTGAACCGCATCTTTTTTGGGACCGGCATCTACGGGGTGGAGCGGGCGGCTCAGGCTTACTTTGGCAAAAAGGCTCGCGATCTGACGCCGGATGAGTGCGCCATGCTCGTAGCCATCATTCGCGGGCCGAACAGGTTCTCCCCGTTTCGTCATTACGATGTCGCGATGAGCGGACGCAACATGGTGCTGGAGCGCATGGTTCACTTCGAGCGCATCAGCAGCGACGAGGCGGAGCGTCTCAGGAAAGTCACCACGAAAGTGCAGCCGGCGCCAAAGGGGCCCAAAGAGTCATGGGTGATGGACGCGGTGAGCCGTGATCTCGTGCGCGTGCTCGACGCCGGGGATATCGAAGAGGGCGGGCTGAAGGTGTACACGACTCTCGATCCCAGACTGCAGCAGGACGCCGAGCAGGCGCTGGAGAAAGAACTGGCGCACATCGAGCGACAGCCCGGTTACGAGCATCCGTCGCTCGCGCAGTTTGAGAAGCGGCTGAAAACAGAGCCCCACGCCGCGCCGGACTACCTGCAGGGCGCCCTCGTGGTGCTGGACAATGCCACCGGTGCCACGCTGGCCATCGTTGGCGGACGCGACGTGGATCACAGCACTTTCAACCGCGCTGTGCTCTCGCGACGTCAGGCCGGTTCCACCTTCAAGCCCTTCGTCTATGCCGCCGCGGTCGAGCGGGGGCTGCTCCCCGGCACGCTCATCAACGACAACGAAATCCGCCCCGGTGATATCACGTCCGCCGTTGATCCCGAATTCCGTCCCTACAATTCTGACAAGACTTTCAACGGCCTCCAGCGTGCGGACTGGGGCCTCGCCAAAAGCCGCAACACCATGGCCGTCCGCGCAGGTGAGTTTGCCGGCATGGATGCCGTGCTCGACGTCGCGGCGCGCGCCGGCTTTGGCGAAATCGCCTCGCGCTCGGCGCAGCTTTACCTCGGCAACACCGGCATCACGCTCGAAGCCCTCACGAGCGGATTCAGCGCCTTTCCCAATGCCGGCGTGCGCTGCCGGCCCTTCCTCATTGACCGCATCGAAGACAATACCGGCGCGCTCGTCTTCCGCAGCGGCGTGATGAATCCGGAGGTTATCAAACCTGGCGCCGCATGGCTGGTCACGAAGATGCTGGAGAAAGTCTGCGCGCCTGGCGGCACCGCGGCGGAAGTGGCCGGTGCCGGCCTCCTGAAACCGGTGGCCGGCAAGACGGGCACCACGGACGACTATCGCGATGCATGGTTTGTCGGATTTAACCCGCGCATCACCTGCGGCGTGTGGGTGGGGCTCGACGATCCGGAGCGCATCATTCACCGCGGCTATGGGAGCCGGCTCGCTTTGCCCGTATGGATCGAAGTGATGCGCCGCGCTCAGGCGCTCGGCTATCGCGGTGGCGACTGGCAAACGCCGCCGCTGCGCGACGTCGAGATTTGCTCGGTCACGGGCAATGTCGCGGGCCCGAACTGCCGGGCCGGCCGCGTGCGCGAGAAGCTGCCTGAGGATTCCATCCCGCCAGGGGAATGTCCTGCACACGGCAAGGGCGTGTCGCCACTGCCTCAAGCGTCTCCCGGTCCTCCCGGGTTCCTGGAGCGCCTGCGTGGATTGTGGCGGT
This sequence comes from Verrucomicrobiota bacterium, assembly GCA_031414455.1. GTDB lineage: Bacteria > Verrucomicrobiota > Verrucomicrobiia > Verrucomicrobiales > V1-33 > V1-33. The sequence continues at coordinate 6,094 of JANNVM010001077.1, read as the reverse complement.
GACGGGCCTGGCGCTGGCGGCGCAGAGTTTCCTTCTCTTGCGCCACCGTCCGTCCACCGTCATTTCGCGCCATGAACAAACCGCTCGCCGACCTTCTCACCGTTCTCCGTTTCCCGAGTATCTCCACCAGCACCGCACACGCCGGCGATCTCCGCTCCTGCGCTGACTGGATCGCCGCGAAACTCACCGGCATGGGGCTCGCCACCACCGTGCATCCCACCGCACGGCATCCGGTTGTCGTGGCGAGGAGCAAGCCTGTTCCGGACAAGCCGACGGTGCTCATCTACGGACACTACGACGTGCAGCCTGTGGATCCGCTCGACCAGTGGGCCTCGCCGCCGTTTGAGCCCGTCATCAAAGACGGACGGATCTTCGCGCGCGGCGCCACGGACAATAAGGGGCAGTTCATGGCTCACATCTGCGGCGTGGAGCAAATGCTCGCGCAGCACGCTTCTCTGCCGCTCAATGTGATCTTTGTCATCGAGGGGGAAGAGGAGATTGGCAGCCCCAACCTTGCACCGTTCCTGACAACCCGCCGCGACGAATTGAAATGCGACATCGTGGCCATTTCCGACAGCGGCATGGTCGGCCCTGGCATTCCGACTTTCACCTATGGGCTGCGCGGAATCGCCTGCATGGAAATCGCGGTCCACGGGCCGACGATTGATTTGCACAGCGGCATCTTTGGCGGTTCGGTGGCGAATCCCAATACGATGCTCGCGAAGCTCATCGCCTCGCTGCACAACGCGGACGGCACGATCAATGTCCCCGGCCTCTACGACGACGTGCGCCCGCTCCAGGAATGGGAGCGCACCGCATGGGCGAAACTGCCCGGCGAAGCCGAAACGCTGCACCTGACTGGCGCTCCGAAGCTGTGGGGTGAGACCGGTTACACCGACGCCGAGCGCCGCTGGGCGCGTCCCACCGCGGAGGTCAACGGCATGTGGGGCGGCTATCAGGGTGAAGGCTCCAAGACCGTCATCCCCCGCAGCGCCTTTGCTAAATTCTCCTTCCGCCTCGTGCCCGACCAGGATCCTGACGACATTTTGCGCAAGATCGAGGCTCACCTCCAGGCCGTCTGCCCTGACGCCGTGAAACTGGAGGTGAAGATCGGCCACAGCGGCAAGCCGTATGCGATGGATCCGCATTCCAACTTCGGAAAGGCCGCGCAGCGCGCCCTGCGGAAGACCTTCGCCCGCGATACGGCCCTCATTCGGGAAGGCGGCAGTATCCCCATCGTGCAGAGTTTCAAAGATATTCTGGGATCGGAGACGCTGCTGCTCGGCCTTGGTCTGCCGGACTGCCAGATCCATGCGCCGAACGAGAATTTCACGATCGAAAACTACGAGGCAGGCATCAAGCTGAACCAGTACCTGCTCGCGGAACTCGCCGTGGCGTGAAGGGCCGGTATCATCAGCAGGGAATTCTCACGCTCACACCCACTCCGCACACAGCAACTCCGCCTGCGCGAGCACGGTCTTCACGGCTTCCTCCTGCAAGTCGGGCGGGTAGCCGTGTCTGTTTAGAATACGCTTCACCATCACCTTGATCTTTTCGCGGAGGGTCCATTCGATGGTCACGCTCTTCTTCACCTGCGTGATGAACTCCGCCGCGATGAGCTTGAACTTGTCGTCGCCCATCGCCTGCACGGCGCTGTCGTTGGAGGCGAGGGCGTCGTAGAGCCGAGCCGCTGGGAAGCGAGCGAGACAGACAGCGCAAAGCGCTGGGCGCAGCCCGACTGAGCGGGAGCGAAGGAGTCAACGCGACTTCGTCATCGGTCAGGCCCATGTCCTCGCCGCGCTTGGTGGTGGCGTCGAGATCCTTGGCGAGTTTGATCAGCTCTTCGATGACCTGCATCGTTGAGATGGCGCGCTCAGCCCCAAAGGGGCGAGATATGCCAGCCCAGGGCAACGCCCTGGTATCAATCGCCAAGAACATCCCAAGCCCTGAAAGGGCGAGACAACGGTTGCGCCGCTCCTTCAGGGCTTGACCCTGTGGGGACGCATTCCCAGGGCGTTGCCCAGGGCTGGCATGTGCCGCGCCGTTGGCGTTCAAATCCAGCGGCGGTGAAGACGTCGATCACCTGACCTTCGGTGGTGAGCGTGAGGCGTTCGGCAGGTTTGCCGGTGGTCCACTTGTCCCAGTTGAAGCCGTGCATCATATCGCAGGCAATGTAATCGCCGAAGACCGCCCGCGTGTTCGCGTCCGTCTTCTCAACGGGCGTGCCGGTGAAGCCGATGAACGAGGCATTGGGCAAGACATCGCCGAAGAGGAAGAATTCAAGACGACACGGATGGCGAATTGAAGGCATTCGTGGAAACTGGCGAGCGCGGTTTATGCCAAGGCTTGAGCGGCGATGCGCAGGTCTTCGACGAACACGGCAAGCGGTTGGTGATCGCCCCCGTCCGTGCGGTAGCCAGCGGCGATGCACAATGGTTTCGGGCCGGGCGATAGAATTTTGAACTGGGCGCGGTTGTGGAAGAGTTGCGCGGTGCGAGCCGTGACGACGGCTACGCCCAGGCCGGACTCCACGGCGGTCATGAGGCTTTCCGCGCCGTCGTATTCACCTGCGATTTTCGGGCGCTGCCGGTGTTCGTTCAGCCACGCGGTGATGATATCCCAATACTCAGGATAATCGCGCTGGCAAAATGCGAGCAGAGATTCGCGCGCCGATTTGATCGGGCGTGATGCGCGGGTGGCTGGCGAATGGATGTTTTCGATTTACGGCCAGCTTCCAGGCTGTGCGCACGAGGGGCGTCCACTTCAAGCCACGCGTCTTGATATCGCTCGCGACCGTGAGGATAATATCGAGCTTTTTGCTTTCGAGTTCGGCCAGCATCTCGCCGGTGGAGAGATCGAACAACTCCACCTTCGCATCGGGGTGCGTCTGGGTGAAGTTCTCCACCGCGACGGACAGGATACCGCTGGCCAGCGAGGGTGCGTAGCCGACGCGCAACCGCACGCCGCGACCCGTCGTCCGGACTCGCTCCAGCACTTGGTCGGCATGTTGCAGCAGCTCGCGGGCTTCGCGCAGCAGGCCTTCACCGACGGGCGTGAGATGGATGGAATGCGCGCGGCGCTCCAATAGACACTGCCCGACTTCATTTTCCAACGCCTTGATCTGCCGGCTCAACGCGGGCTGCGTCAGAAAGATTTTCTTCGCGGCTGTGGTGATGTTGCCCGTCTCGGCCACGGCCACGAAGTACCGCAGTTGTCGGAGTTCCATATGCCGCAGCATAACCAAAAGACAGGCTCAGGCAAAGAATTTGGCATTATCCCAAATGAAAAAGGTCAGGCACTCTGTTCCCATGAAAACAAAAGCGACTGAGTTGAACATCCGACGGGCAAACGAACGCGGCCATGCCGATCACGGCTGGCTGAAATCGAATCACACCTTTTCTTTCGCCGATTATTACGACCCGGCGCACATGGGCTTCCGCTCGATGCGCGTCATCAAAGATGACCGAGTCGCGCCCGGCAAGGGCTTTGGCACGCATCCGCATCGCGACATGGAGATTTTCAGCTATGTGCTGGAAGGCGCGCTGGAACACAAGGACAGCCTGGGCAATGGCCGCGTGCTCAAGCCGGGTCAGATTCAGATCATGAGCGCGGGCCAGGGCGTGACGCACAGCGAGTTCAATCCATCGCCGAGCGAGCCGCTCCATTTTCTGCAAATCTGGATTCAACCCCGCGCCCGCGGGCTTACGCCGGGTTACACCGAATGGTTGCCGCAACCCGAACATGCCGACGCACCCAAGGTGCTCGTCATCTCCACCGACGGTCGCGACGGTTCGGCGACGATTCATCAGGACGCGGACATTTATCGCATTCGGCTCAAGGCCGGCCAAACCGTCACGCACGAACTGAAGGCGGGTCGGGGGGCGTGGCTGCAAATCGCCGAAGGTGCGTTGACGCTCAACGGCGTCGAATTGCAAACCGGCGATGGCGCGAGCACCGCGCAATCGGGCGAACTGACCGTCACTGCCACCCAGCCAACCGAAGCCATCCTTTTCGATCTCAACTGAACCGCGAATACAACAACGACCAACAACACAAACAACAAACAGAAAGAAATTAACATGAACCAATACCACAAACTCTACACGCCGGAGGATACTGCCATCGTCTTCATTGACCACCAGCCGCAGATGCTCTTCGGCGTGGCCAACGCGGACCGCGCCACGCTCATCAACAACGTGACGCTGCTCGCCAAAGTCGCGAAGGAGTTCAACGTGCCCGCCATCCTCACCGCCGTCGAAACCGAATCGTTCAGCGGCTACATTTGGCCACAGTTGCTCGACGTTTTCCCCGGCCAGGCCGTCGTGGAACGCACGTCCATGAACTCGTGGGATGACGAAGGTTTCCGCAAAGCCATCGAAGCCACCGGCAAGAAGAACATCATCATGACCGGCCTGTGGACCGAGGTGTGTGTGACCTGGCCGGCCATCGAGATGCTCGGTGCGGGCTATAACATCTATGTCGTCGAAGATTGCTGTGGCGCGACTTCACCCGCCGCCCAGGAGGCCGCGTTGTCCCGCATGGTGCAAGCGGGCGCAGTCCGTGTGACGACCATCGCGGCCTTGCTCGAATGGCAGCGTGATTGGAAAAACAAGGAACATTACAACGCGCTCATGGGCATCCTCAAACAACAGGGTGGCGCATACGGTGTGGGCGTCGAATACGCCTACACGATGGTTCACCACGCGCCGCAGTCGGCCCAGAAACCGCAGATTGTGCCGAACACGGGAGGGCACTGAGCATCCAAGCACCCCGGCGTGGGCGGCGGCAAGCCGTCCACGCCCCTTGCCCACAGCCCGGCACTGAATCATGCCCATCCACATTGCCATCACTCGTCGAGTGCGGCCCGGCTGCGAAGCCGAGTTTCAGGCGGCGCTGCGTGAGTTTTTTCAAACCTCGTTCGCTCACGGCGGCGTGTTGGGCGCAAGCATGCTCACGCCGCCGCCCGGCTCGGACTCCCGCGAATTCGGCATCCTGCGCACGTTCGCCAACGGGACCGAGAGCGATGCGTTCTATGAATCGCCGATGTTCAAGGCGTGGGATGAGCGGGCGAGAACCCTGACGGAAGGTGAGCCGGAGTATCGTGAACTGCACGGTCTCGAAGCGTGGTTTCGCTCTCCGCACAATCCGCCGCCGCGCTGGAAAATGGCAATGGTGACACTGCTGGGCGTCTATCCAGTAAGCCTCCTGATTGGCGTCACGCTCTCCTCCACGCTGAAGAAATTACCACTACCGCTAAACCTGTTGGTGGTCTCCGCCATCATCGTGAGCATGCTCACCTGGGTGGTGATGCCGCTGGTTACGCGACTGCTCCACGGCTGGCTCAACCCATCTTCCCAAAAGAAAGAAATAGGCTCATGAACTCAAACAACGCCGCCGACCTGATTCTCCACAATGGACGCATCACCACGCTCGACCCGAAGTATCCTGCCGCGACAAATCTCGCCATCAAGGATGGACGGATCATCGGCGTGGACGACGCGGAATCTTACGAGCGCGGGCCGAACACCAAGGTGATTGACCTCAAAGGTCGCCGCGTCATTCCCGGTCTGAACGACTCGCACCTGCACGTCATTCGCGGTGGCCTGAACTACAACATGGAACTCCGCTGGGATGGCGTGCTATCGCTCGCGGACGGACTGCGGATGCTCAAGGAACAGGCGCAACGCACGCCGTCCGGACAATGGGTGCGCGTCGTGGGTGGGTGGAGTGAATTTCAATTTGCTGAACGTCGGATGCCGACACTGGATGAAATCAATGCCGCCGCACCGGAAACGCCGGTGTTCATCCTGCACTTGTATTGCCGCGCGCTGCTCAATAAAGCGGCGTTGGGCGCATGCGGCTACACGAAGGACACGCCGAATCCGCCGGGCGGCGAAATCCGGCGCGACCACAGCGGCAATCCCACCGGTCTGCTCCTCGCTCGCCCCAACGCGCATGCGCGTCAAGTTAAGGGCGTATGCCCTTTAACCACCGGCTTTTTCGGCTTGATGCGGCGTAGCACGAACGTGTTCCGGTCTTCCACCAGCCACTCCATCTCCTCGCCTTTCTCGATCAGCGCGGCCTCGGCCAGGGC
>JANNVM010001076.1:0-15524 GCA_031414455.1 Verrucomicrobiota bacterium | reverse complement strand
TCCGCCGCCAACCGCTGCAAAATGCCCCACCCCGATATTGCAACATGCACGCCCTGGCGGCTCTCCGGCCATTTCTTCCCCCGGAAGCGCCCATGGTCTGAAGAATGCGGCAGAGTGCTTTCCGTCGCACTCGTGCCGGCTCAAAACAAAACTCACATCCCCACAATGAAAACGCTACAACTCGCCCCGCTCGCAGCCATCCTCAGCGCTCTTCTCGTACCCGCAGCCCTTGCTGACCACGGCAACGGTAACGGCAACCATAACAACAACGGTAACGGAGGCGGCAATTCCTCCAATGGCTCCGGCAGCAACAGCAACGATGATGATGATGACACCAACACCACCGTCGTCTCCCCATCCCACCTTCAGGGCTGGGTCTTCTCCAGCAACGGCGCACCTGAAGGCTCTCTCGCCTTCGTCGTCGGACCCGGCACGGCCCCGCTCGGTGAAGGCAGTCTCGCACTCAGTGTCACCGACGCCCTCCAGCGCGTCGTTCTCGCCAATGGCTCTTACGCCGGCACCCGTCTCGACGCCCTCGCCGGCCTCACCTTCAGCACCTATCGTATTTCCCCCGCCACCGGTGCCCTCGCCCCGTCTCTCCAGCTCGACATAGACTTCGACCTCACCGACACCACCACCACTGCCCAGGGCCAACTCGTGTTCGACCCCGCCGGCACAACACCCGTCACCACCGGAGTGTGGCAGGAGTGGGACGCTCTCGCCGGCAAATGGTACATGACCGGCACCGCCATCGAAGCCAACGTCCCCGCCGGCCAGCCGTTTCCCGCGGCCACCGCCGGAACCCTCGCGCAAATCCTCGCTGAATATCCTCATGCCGGAATTCGCGCCACCATCGGCAACGTCAGCCTCCGCGCCGGCGGCCCCGGCGGTGCCTTCAGTGGGAATGTGGACGCCCTGACCATCGGCATCGACGGCGGCGACTCCACAACCTTCGACTTCGAACCCGATTCCGACGGCGATACCGTCCCGGACGCAGAAGATGAATGCCCCGACTCCGACTTCAGTGAATTCGTGGACGTCGGCATGGGTAATACCACCATTATCAACAGTGTGGACGACGAAGGCTGCACTATCATGGACCTCGTCAATGCAGCCGCTGACAACGCCACCAACCACGGCAAATATGTCAGCGCTATCGCCAAACTAGCCGACCGCCTGAAGAAGGCCGGCACCATCACGAAGAACCAGTCCAGGGAAATGAAGACCGGCGCCGCCCATTCCACCGTAGGCAAATAACCGCTCCCTCACCTCTCCCAAACCACGGGACCACCGGCGGCTGTTACAGCCGCCGGTGGTCTTTTTCTTTTGCCCGGCCGCCCGCGCCGCGCTGCCCCAACACCTGGTGCCGCAACACGGCGGACATCCTTCTGCACCCCGCCAGGGGAGGTTTTTCACCGTCATGCGCCACTATCGCTAGTCCGCAGACGCTTCGCTTCGCTTCCCGTCCCGAAAGTGAACCGTCAGGCTCAATCTGTGCAGTATCTGCCTCATATGAAATATTTCCATCTGATACCTGACGACGACCGCTGGAAACTCACTGAGCAGGGGAACGGTGCCGTTTTGTACTTCGACACCAAAGAGGACGCCGTCGAAGGATGCGCGGCCTATATGCGCGAGCACCCCGGCTCATTGAAGATTCATCACGCCGACGGCACAATTGGAGAAGAGCGCACTTATCCGCGCGCCCTTGATCCGGTGGAGTCCGCCGGCTGAACCGCTGCCTGCCTATGAATCCCTCCACCATCTCCCGGTCATTGTCCCTTCCCCGCGCCATTCTCACGGTGAAGGATCAGGACGGCCATGACGAACCCGTCGCCGTGCTCGCCTCAGTGAAGGAGGCCCCGCACGCCGCCAGCGAACACTATCTTCGCGCCATCACCGACAACGCCGCCTCGGCACTCTGGCCTTACTGCTATACTTTGTGGACGAGGAACGAGAACGGCTATGAGCGCCGGGCGGAATGGAGACCTTAAAAGTCTTCATCGACTGGAGTCAAAACGATGACAAGAAAACCACTCCACAATGCACCTTGCGAAATGCCCGCGGACTCATTGCACGGGTGACGCCCGGCGAGTCTTCCGGGCGGCCGCACCGGCACCTAACTGAGAATTCCGTCAGCAGGACGATTCGTGTCATCCGTCTCCTCTGATTCGCCAAGTTCGGTTTCCGCTTCGAGACGCGTCTCCCGTTCCGCCTCGTCTACTCCCTCCTGGACGAGACGGGTCACATCGAATTCGTCCTCTTCGGGTATGGGCTGCACACGAACCCCGGAAACCGACGGCGCTTCGTCCCAGGTTTCCACGAATTCGAGACCAGGCCCGGCTTCGGGAGCCTCATCGGTTTCATCGGGGCGGGGCGGTGGGGAATCGGAGCGGGGACTCATGGCGGTGGGCGGATGATGGTTGCGGTTAAAGCACTTCGTCGCGCGTGGTGGTTACGAATTCGGGCTCCTGAAACCACGCGATCTTGACGGGGAAACGGGCGCGCCCCCAGTCCAGACGCGATTCGCCTCTGTGTTTTTCCCAGCGCTCCCGGAGAGCGGCTTCATTATAGTCGAAATCATCGACTTCGCCGCGCAGTGAGGCACCGTAACGGTAGGCGGGTTCATAGTCGTCGAACGAATCCCCCTCCTTGACATAAGCTTCGGAGGGGAACCGTTCTTTCCAGAATGCCTGGTCGTAATGAAAAGATTCGGGGGGAGGGTTCTGGGACATAAGAATGAGTGCGTTGAGGTTGATGTACCCGCTGCATGAAGCGGGCCCGAATGAGGACACGTCCGTCACCGTCCAGTACGCCGGATGCAAAAGCGGGAGGGAATTCCCAATTATGAAAACCAATACATTTCTCGCCGTGAGTTCACTTACAGAGCGACAGGCAGGAGGAGCGTCGCCACGGCTGGGTTTTTGCTTTTCCATGAAAACAAAATAAGACGGAAAACAGGTGCCCTTACTCAAGCATCAGTCGCCAAAACCCGGTTGGCATCGTCATCTGCCGCAGTGCTGCCTTGGACAGCGAACTCCCGGTCTTTGCCACGGCAATACCCGGCGACACGGCAAATCCCCAAAGCCATGAGGGTTGGCGCGGTGAAGGCTCCGGCCAGTTTGACCCCGACCGTGAGCAAAGACGCGAGCGGCAGCCTGTTCGCGAGATAGCCGCCCGCAGCCGCGATCAAAATGGACCTTCCAGGCGTTCTCCGCACTGCGGCCCGGCACCGGTCGCCGGCTTCGTGAAGCCTCTGCTCAGCCCGCCGCAGGGTGTTCTCAATCCCGGACTCAACGGAGCAGGCCGCCGCACTGATTGATTCTGGAGACTGAATGAGCGGGGTGTTTACGGTGATGGGAGTATTCATAGGAAAGAGAATGGCTGATAAGACACTCGATGGCAATGCTTGAACCATGCCCGCAATTTTCCCCTATTGACCTGAAACCCGGCGCAGAACCCACCTCATGGCACCCCCCTCGGTGGAGCCGGCATTTGCCGGACGGGATTTTCCCCGGGCCCCCACACTGATGGTTATTGTGTCCCCGGAAATTCGATACACGGCACGTTGGACTTCGCCTGTTCGTTCCCCCTCTTTGACCACGTCAATGGTTCCCCTTGAAGCGTTCGCAGTGAACCGCATTTTTGAGGTCACCACCGCACCGCATCGGATCTGAATTTGATCGTCCGCGACCAGCACATCCACACCCGGCAACTTTTTCCAGCCGTCAGGCATGGAAACGATCTTCCATTTCCCCCGAAGATCCTGAGTCTCTCCACGGCAAGGAGTGAGATGGCAAAGCAAGAATCCGAAAATCAGAGCAATTAGCCGCGGAGGTTTCATGACAACGAGGGTTGGTAGTTGTTCGAATCGCCTGCATGCCGTGGGCCCCGGGGGACTCTTCCCCGGTAACCCGGGACACCTTGCGATCTGCGCGTCGCCATGGAAACACTTGCGTGCATTTTGCCTGGGAGGGGATGATGATAGTAAAAGGAATGAGCAGCTAAAGACCCCGGCCACCTGCAGGGCATGAGACCTGCAAAGTTTTTCACCGGGAACCTCAGGGCACTCCCGGAAACAAATACACCACAACAATAGAATATAATTGGAACCATCCTCATCGGCCTCATCGCAGGCGTCATCGCAAAGCTGCTCATGCCTGGCAAAGATCCCGGCGGCTGGGTCGTGGCCATTATCCTCGGCCTCGCCGGCTCTTTCCTGGCGGGATTTCTCGGCCGCTCCATGGGCTGGTATGCAGATGGCGAAAGCGCGGGCTTCATCTTCTCAGTAGTCGGTGCCATGGTGTTGCTCTTCATCTGGCGCGCCGTCTCCAAGAATAAAGGTGTGGCCACAGTGCCCCGGTAAAAACAGAGGCACTTCCCATGAGCCGCTCAGCGGCAGGAATCCCGGTGGCCTAACGGTCGCCGGGATTTTTTTGTTATGTTTCCGGCTGAAGGGCATATGCTGTAATCCTGAGGTCCGTATTAAAAGACTTCACTTCCTTGAGGGTGCCACCTTTGCAAAAATTGGCGGCGAAATCATTTCGATCCGGGAAAATTGCCCGCAAACGAGCACGCAGAGGAGAAGGCGCCTTTGTATTGTTAGTTGAAGAACACCGCTTTGGAGGAGCTTCCAGCCCTCTTCCGATTACGGCCCGTGCGATGGGAAAGGCTGCCACGCTTCATGCAGCAATCATCGCGAGTTCAGCCAAAAAGGCCGGACCGAAACCAAACAACCATATGACTACAACCATTGAAAGAGAAGTAGATCACAGGGACGCAAACCGCGACCCTATTACTGGAGCACCCGGTGCCCATCCGGTCGGAACTGGCGTCGGCGCCGCCGGCGGTGCAGCCGCAGGGGCCGCCATGGGTTCCGTCGTGGGCCCGATTGGCACTGCGGTCGGCCTCGTGGCCGGGGCCGTGGTGGGCGGGCTCACCGGAAAGGCTGTGGCCGAATCCATTGATCCGACCGTGGAAGATGCCTACTGGAAAGAAAACTACTCCACACGTCCCTACGCCGAACGCGACGTGACCTACGATACCTACCAGCCTGCTTACCGCACCGGATACGAAGGCTACACCAAATATCGCGGCAAACGCTTCGAAGACGTGGAAGGCAATTTGCGGAGTGATTATGAGCGCACGAAGGGAAATGCCGGCCTGACCTGGGACAAAGCCAAACAGGCCACGCGCGACGCCTGGCACCGTGTGGAGGAAGCTCTTCCGGGAGACGCCGACGGCGACGGAAGGTAACCCGCCTTCAAGAACAAAGGCGGGACGGGCGCGGCCTGTCCCGCCTTTTTTGCTGCCGGAAAGTTTAACCGGAGGGCAGATCAGGAAATCAAAACATCAAAATCGCAATGCTGCTTCCCATCGCCATCACCGCAGTGGTGACGTTGTTCGTCACGACGCTCTACCTGAACCTTCGCTCTTCCGAGAAGCAGATTCGCTATGAACTGGAACACCGTTTTGCCGCGGGCAGCGAGGATTTTATCCGGATCATGAATCACCTGCTCGGGCCCGCCATGCTGCCGGGAAACCGGCTCACCGCGCTGCAGAATGGCGATGAGATTTTTCCTGCGATGCTGGGGGCGATACGCGACTCGCGCGAATCCATAACATTCGAGACCTACATTTATTGGTCGGGCGAGGTTGGAAGACAGTTTTCGGAAGCGCTCAGCGCGGCCTCCCGAAGAGGCGTGAAGGTGCATGTGATGCTGGACTGGGTCGGCGCGGGGAAAATTTCGAAAAAGTATCTCGATGACTTGAGAGCGGCCGGTGTGGAAGTAGAGCGTTATCATCCGCTCCGCTGGTACACGCTGGCGCGCATCAATAACCGGACTCACCGCAAACTCCTCGTGGTGGACGGCAAAGTCGGCTTCACCGGTGGCGTGGGCATCGCCGACGTGTGGAGCGGTCACGCGGAATCCAAAAACCACTGGCGCGACTCCCATTACCGGGTCGAAGGCCCCGCGGTCGCTCAAATGCAGGCGGCCTTCACGGACAACTGGATCAAGACGCGTGCGAAAGTTCTCTTTGCCGGGGAGTATTTTCCTGAGCTGCAGCCCGCAGGAGGGAGCCCTGCTCAAGTGTTCAGGAGTTCGCGGGGTGAGGGCAGCGAAAGCGTGCGCCTGATGTATCTCCTTTCGATTGCTTCCGCGTGTGGGGATGCACGTGCGACGCAGGTCCACCATTTGACTTACGGACATCTCTTCGATGAACCACTTTTTGATCTGGTTTCCGTGTGCGACCCATGCCACACGAAGCTTCATCCGGAAGAGCAGATGTCGTTGAGGCGAATCTACGAGACCCTCATTTCTGCTACTGACCACGCGGCGGAGTAGTTACCCCGGGGGGCTTCGCAAGTGTACAGACCTCTTGGCCTTTCCCGGACACATTTCACTAAGAGGAGCCAAGTTTACTCGACAAGCTTTTGCGGAGCTTTTCCAGCCCTTGCTCATTTGAGAGATATACAAGCGCCCGATGGTGCCCCATGTCGGAGGGGACGTGCTCGATGTTCTGTGTAATCGGAATGACAAGTTTCCCCAGCGTGTGTGCGATGCCCGTTTCATACATCACATTTGGATTCCTCCGGGTAAAATCCACGACTACAACTCTCGCCTTCAAAATCAGCAGGAAAATGTCCTGCATAATCACGGAAGCATCTCAAATATCGTCAGCGCGAAGACACCGCCTGCGCGCGTCCTGACATGCGCCTTTGATCGCAGTGTAGACCCCGTCAAATCCAGCCTCAAATGGCATCATGATGGCAACCAAATCATTTTCGACCTCGAACTCCGGCACGTCGAAAACTCCAGGTGAGAACGTTAATTTTCTCGTCGCCGGCCTCGCGCTAACATATTGTTCAGCGCCTGCCTCTGGGTACTTTTTTGCAAGATAGGATTCAACAGTATGAATATGCTGTGGATCGCATTCCCACAAGGTACGCAACACGCTAAGCACGCAGCCCTCGTAGTCATCGTCGCCAAAGCGAAGCGACCTAAGCAGTCGCGGATGCCCGGTGACCTGGTCATGAGTGCCGGTCAAGAATGCAATTTCCTCCCAGTCGGAAAATGTAAATTTCGGACAGAGCCGGTTCTTCAGATCAACAATTCGCTGACTCGTTTCGAGGTCCATTCGGATCACCTATTGACCCACCCGAGTGGGTCAACCGATGTTGTGGAGCTGGAAGAGGACAGACCGCTTGAAACCCTTCATGATAGCACCGGTTCGACAAGGACGGCGGCGGCGATAATCCCGGCCATTCCTTTTCCGGCCCGTTTCAACTACCGGTTGGCTCCCCGCGTCAGCCGCCTATCTTTCACGTGAGATTACTCAGCAGACGCCACCTCGACGACGCGGACGTATGTCCCTGGGGGTTTCGCGCTCATGGCTGTGATGACCGCCACCCGCCTCCACGCTACGGAGCCCCGTGTCTGTTGAGTCTCCCCTGCAGGTCCTCCACTGCTTTCCAGTATTTCTGCTGTTGGGGATCCTCTGCACTCAGGACGCGCGCGCCGGCCTGTTGGGCCGCCTGGGCATGGGTTAGTCCTTCCGCCCACAGTTGCAGGGCGGCGGCGGTGTCTTTCTGACGGAAGTGCTGGTCTCCCTGTTTCCCCAGGCTCAGACCCAGGCGGAAGTGACTGGCGAGAGTATGGGGATGCTCCGGGCCCAGCACTTTCTCCTGGATGGTGAGCACGGCGCGATATTCGGTTCCCGCTGCGGCATAATTTTCCTGGGCGCGCAGCGCCTCGGCCACGTTGCTCCGGCTGCCGAAGGTAAAGGGATGCTCCGGCCCGAGCACCCGCTCGCGGATGGCGAGCACGGCGCGGTGCTCGGCCTCGGCTTCCGCATGTTTTTTTTGAGCGGCGAGCGCAGCGGCCAGAAAGTTTCGGCTGTCGATGGTGTGGGGATGCTCCGGGCCGAGATCGCGCTCCTGCAGGGCCAGCACGGCGCGTTGCCCGGTCTCGGCTTCGACATAGCTCCCCCGGGCATACAGCAGCCTGGCGAGGTAGCCCTGGCTGTAAATGGTTTGGAGATGCTCCGGCCCGAGCACGCGCTTACGGATGGCGAATACGGCGCTGTGCTCGGTCCAGGCTTCGTCGTTTTTCTCCTGAGCCTGGAGGGCGAGGGCGAGGTTGTGGCGGCTGGTGAGGGTCAGAGGATGCTCCGCGCCGAGCACGCGCTTCTGGATCGCAAATATAGCGCGGGCCTCGGTCTCGGCCTCGGCAAATTTCCCCTGGGTCATCAAGGCGAAGGCGAGCCGTTTGCGGCTGCTGAGGGTATTGATATCGTCCGGGCCGAGGACGTGCTCCTGGTGGACAATGACGGGGCGGAGGATGGCCTCTGCGGCGGGCGCCTGGCCTTGATCGTTCAGAACCTCAGCGATCATGGACTGGACGCGGGCCCATTCCGCGGGGTCGCGCGCTTTGTCGGTGAGGATGGCGGCGGCGCGGTAGTGGTCGAGGGCCTGCTTGTGATGAGTTTGTTCCCAGGCAGCCCAAGCCGCCGTCAGGAGAGCCTGCAGGGCGCGGGAGTCTGCATCGGGGCCGGGCGTTTCGTCCATGGCCTGGAGGGCGGCAGCCTCGGCTTCAGCGAACTTTTTCTGGACTAACAGGGCACTGGCGCGATCCAGCAGCGGGGTGCCGGGCGTCTGAAGGAGCTCTTTGGCGAAGGCAGGGAGTTGCGCCTTGAGATGGCCGGGGGGGAGATTGAGGTCCTTCTCCAGGGTGGCGAAGGCGTCGGCATACGGATCGGCTGATGATGAATCGCGGCTGCTGAGTTTGGCATCGGCGAGGGCGGAGGGGAGGCCACCGAGGGCGGCGAGAAGCTGGGTGTCGGGCTGGACGACGGGTTCGGTTTTGGCGCTGACGGTGGCGACGGGCGTGACTGGGGCGACGGTCTGCGGCTGGTGTTCCTCCCGGAGCATGATCCAGGTGACGGTGCCGGCGGTCAGCACGAGGGCTGCGGCGATGCCGATGGCCCGCTGGAGGGTGCGGCCGCGGAGGCGGGTGAGTGGGGCACGGAGGCGGAGGACTCTGTTTTCCAGCGCGGCCAGATCGGGGATGGGCTGGTGGTTGGCGGGTTGGATGCGTTCTATATAAAGGCGCTGGAGGTCGCGGAGGTCGTCAGGCTCGGGGTCGTGGAGCGCGGTGGGAAAGGTGTCGGCGGTGAAAAGGTAGTGGACGGGCTTTCCTTTGGAGTGGGCGTAGAGTGCTTCGTACTGAGTGTAGGAGACACGCCCGAATTCCGCCGTGCGCCGCGGAGGCTCGTCTCCCCGGCACTGTCCGACGATCTGAATGACGGCGCTGGCTTTGTCCACTTTGCCGCGGATCATGCCGAGGAGATCACCGCCGCCGGTGGGGAAGATCTCCTGCCAGATGGATTCGCAGCCGAGGGTGTGGAGTGCGTTGGCGGCGGCCTTGCGGGCGGTCTTTAGCTCTTTGCTGACGGCGGAGAGGAAGATGACGGGGCGGGTGCTCATTTTTTGCCGATGGTGCTAGGGGAATCCATTCTGGCAGGCCCCCTGGGGCCGGCAATGCCATTTTTGCCCGCGGGGGGAGGCTGGCGCTAAGGTGGCGCGCCAGTAGCGGCGTTGATCGCTGCGGGGGAGGTTGACGTCGAATGGAAATGAGGTCAGTGGGCAGGCCCAACTCGCCAGGATGGGAATGAACGATGTGGCTCGTCGCCGTCCGGGCTGGCAGTTCTGGCGGGGCGGGGCCTCGGCGGCCACCCCTCTCGTAATCGTCACGAAACCGGAACGATTGACCTCTGACGGCCAGGTTACTCTATAGCCCTGTGAACTGCCCTGCATGGATCAGGGATCAGCGCGGCGGCACGGTAATCGTTGCCACCTGCTCGAATTTCCCGGATTCAGTGCGGGGCGATCCTACGCGCTAGGTTTCATCGGGGCGGCGCGTCTTTGTCCACCACTTCGCGCGGAAGAAGGAGTTCGCCGCCATTGCGGGCAAGGTACGGCGGAACAGTCATGAGGAGGCGCACACCGAGGCTGTTCTCGAACTTCCACAGTGCGCCGTCAGTGCCGGGGGGGACTTCGATTTTGAAGAAGCCATCGCCGGCCATCCGGGCGAAGTCGTGCAACTCACCTCCGTCCGGGGCGAGGAGTTTGCCCGAAATTCGTGGTGCCCAGTTGGCGACGCGCGCGGCCCAGCCGCCGATAATCTTCGTGCCGCGCGGAACGTAGAAATAAAGGGTCCACGGGCCACGGAAGTGGCTCCCTGTATCCGGGGTGTCCACTCCGCTTTCCACGGTGACGGGCATCCCGGCAGGCCAGGTGAGATGGGTCTGGTCACCGCCGTCGTAGGTCTCAATGCGGTGCAGACCGGCATGTGGCGTCTTAAGTGTGAGGGCGCGCTCGATGCCGTCCGGCTGATAATCCTGCCGCACGGCCACAGGTGCCAGCGAGACCTCAAGCGGCGAGTACAGCTCCAGCTTCGGCGCGCGGTTCTGCCAGAGCTTCTTCACGGTCACTTTCAAATTGAAGGTGCCGGCTTTCTCCATCCAGACATAATAACGCTGCCGGTCCTGGGACTCCCACGGAAAGTGCCCCGGGGTGGCTTGAGGCAGGGAGAGCCGGGTGGCGGGCATCAGGTCTTTGCTGAACTCCACCCCGGTGAAGCCGGGCTCCGCCGGCTGGTTCTTCGCGATGCCTTCGGTGCTCATTTTGGCGATCTCGTCGTCCGTGAATGCCGCCTCACTCTTCAACGGATGACCATCGGTTAGGGCATCGTTCTGACTGAGCAGCCGCGCCCAAAGTCCATAGCTGTGGACCATCATCGACTTGCGCATGCGATAGTCGTGACGCGCGACGTCCTCCTTCGTGCCCGCGCCATTTTGAAAAGCATAATAAAGCTCCGCGTGGCGCGTATAGAGCGCCAGATCCGCCAGGCGGCGCAACACGCCCGCGTCGTTGGTGGCGGCGCGGGCCGCGGCGAGGTGGCGATACATGCGCCCCACGATATCCGCCGGTGAGCGCCGCTGCGTATCCTCCGTGATGAGCATGTAAAACTCCCTCATCGGCCCCCGCGCGGAGCCAAACGCTTTTTCCAAAAAGTCCGCGACAATGGCGTCTACGCGCGACGCCTCCCGCACGTCCCACATGACACGGCTGACGACGTAATAGCCCAATCCGCACGGTCCCCAACAGTCGCCGGACTCCGCATCGTAAAATCGCGCGCCCTGCGCGTGAATATGCGCGAGCGTCTCCGCCACGCGCCGGGGCCGCGATGCCGCCGCCCCGCGCGGAAGGTTCCAATCCCAGTCCACGACGCTGAGATAATCGTAAACCCCCATCGTGGCGCCCTGCGCCTGCCAGCCTTTGAGTACCTGGTCGAATGTAAAGCCGCCTGTGATGAATGCTGTCGTCGCGCTCGGGATGACGTGTTCATTCACGCGCACCCGCGGCGGAGCGCAGTGCTGATTGTAGGCGGAGAGACCGACATACTTCGGTCCCAAATCGAGCGCATTGATGGCCGCGGCGACTTCATTCGCCAGTGTGATCACACGGTCGCTCACACTCCCCATGCGCGCACACTCCGCGCACTCACACCATCCGCCGCCGTCACTCGGGTCCATCGAAAGGCTGTCGCGCTGCGGATCCTTCTTCATCTGCGCCACGGCTACACCCACCACGAACTTGCGCAGTTCCGCGTTGCTGACGCAAAACTTCGCGTCGCCGCGCAATTCCCGTTTGCCGCCCACCTGCGCCAGCCACTCGGGATGCTTTTCAAACTCCGCACGGTTCTGCGCGATGATGGCATCGTAGCTGTGCCCGCTGTTGAGCACAAAACCCTGCACCGCCCGATTCCGCACGCACCATTGCCGATAGGGCACCTCGTTGTAGCCCCACAGGCCCCAGTTATACCAAATGCGTCGGGAGAAGAACGATGGGCTCTCTGTCGCATCCACATCCAAGGCCAGTTCAGGCATCGCGGGGATTACTTCCCACGTCTCCCCGGGGAAAAATTGCCGGTAGCCCAGCCGGTACAGGAAGTCCCAAACTGCGTGAGAGGCCGCCACTTCGCTCGCGCCAATCAAATACATCGCGCCCGCTGCGGAGCGAAGCAGGTAATCCTCTCTCGCGAACGGCCCGTTCACGAACGTCGTCGCAAACGGCAGCTTCGGAAAATCCGCGGCGCGGCCAACGACGATGCCATGCGAACCGTCACCGGCTTGCACCGGAAATTCTGCGCCGGAAATCCGTCCGAGCACCCTGCTCAACTCTGCTGCCGACTCCTTTGTTGCTGCGGTAGCCTTTTCGCTCACAATGACCGGAATCAGCGCGCGCCCGGCACTCGCGATCCGGACTTGCCCGCCAAAAGCGTCCTTAGTGAGCAGCAGGAGAAGTATTACAGAGGAGAAAAAGGGGTTCATATGCGCGGCCCTACGTTGCGGAAGGGGGCAGCAATTTCACCTCGAAAGTAAGATTTGGGAGATGTGCCCGCCCTGCACTGCAACTCTGCAGCCCACCTGACACGCCGATACACACAGCCCTGTCAGGAGAATGGGGGCACTGTGCATCTTTCGCCGTCAGTGTTGGCCATCACGATCTGTCGCACCAGGGTAGGGATCCGGGCAAGGTTGCGCAGTTCAAAATCGTCGACGCCAGCAGCCACTCCACGAAAAATCTCCCCGACTTCCTCGCGGGCGGCGGCTTCAAGCACGGCCACCACCTGCAGTTCGATCGCCGCCCCTGCATGCTCCAGCATTTGGGGATCGAGACCGACCATTTCGGGACCAGCGACGCTCCGGGCCTGTCGATGGCGTGAGCGTATTCCGCCTTCCCGGGTGAAGCCTTCCCGGTGCGTGCTGACCGAGCTCCTGTGAAATATGACGGGTAACCCGTCAACGCATCTCGCGTCCCTTCACGCTGCAAGGCTTGAAAATCCAAGAAAGGTGACGGGTTGAAGGGTTACCCCGGGGGGGGCGCCACCTCGCCACCAAGGGTATTGAATCTCCACGCATTTCCCAGGCGAGCGCATTCTCAATTACGGCCCGTTTTATAAAACGGGCGGTACCTATATATAACCCTTCAACCCGTCACATTCCTTGATTTATCAAGGGGTACACGGTGAAGGGTTGCTGACGGGTTGATGGGTGAGGGACAGATTTCGGTCGAAAATCGCTGTTTTTGCCACCGTCGGGGACACTTGAGCAGTCCCTCTGACTTCCGCGATCAGTAGAGGGACAAAAGGGACAGAAAACTTTTCAGGAATCCGGCGCGCCTGTCCCCCTGGGGTCGGGAAACTCGGTGGAGCGAGGTCAGAAGAAAAAAGATTCCTTACTTTCCGGTTCAAATGACGCCCCACGTTCTGTTGGGGCCGGCAACCTTAGCTCCTTGAATTTCAGGTGTTTAACCTGCTAATGACAAGGGTGACTGTACTTATTTGTACTTAATAACCAGTACACAGTACATATATGACAGCGTAAGAGGAGGAACGGCAGGATGAAAAGTGGACGTCATGCCTGGAGTGCCACCGTTAATCCGTTGAGGTACCCAAGGTTAAGGATGCCACCCCTGCACTGTTAAGTGGCTGGCATACCAGCTCCGCGCTGGGGCGGGGTTCGGGGCAGGTATTACCGTCGCCGCAGCGCCGTCTTTCAGGGGCCTCGAAGCGGATCTCAAACGGAGGGGTGACATCCTTTCTTTAAAGGCCCGAAGAATGCCCGCCGCGCGCCGCGCAACAGCCAGCGGAACGCCCATGGCCCTGACACTAATCAACTCTCCGGTCCCCGAGCAAACACCTTCCAGTAACGATAGCCCTTTTTGCGGGCACTCATCACGCGGTGCGGCTGTTCCTTTTTAAGCCGGCCAAGCAACTGGTCGAGGCGCTTCCACTTGAAGAGGTTTCTGGCTTCATGGGCGATGTTGGACTCTTCTTCGATAAGGAGCGCCTTCAATTCCTCCCACCCGCCGCACCAGCAACGCCCGTCGGTGGTTTCCACCGCGCCGTATCGCTGCACCTCTGTGCGGCTGTTCACGTAGGTCCACAGGTCCACCTTGCTGCCCATCAGAACCCAGCGTGCCGCGTCGATGAGATGCAGCAGTTGCCCGGTCGGCGAATCCTCAAACAGCTCCTCCATGAGCGAGGGTGCCTGCACGGCGACCATGCCCCAGCGACCACCCTTGAGCACTTCGGGCACTTCATACTCCGTCGTCAGCCAGTGGGCGAATGCCGGCAAAGACTCGCGCAGGTTCGCACCAAAGTCCATGTATGCCTCCAGCTCCGTCGTATCCACGGGAATGCCTAACCCATTGGCATGCACGAGAATCAACTTATCAACCACGCCCTCAATCATCGGTGGTAACGTCATCAGATTCTCCTTGTCGTCATTGAGCGTGAAGAGGACCCGCCAGATGGCAGGGACATCGCCCAGCGCATCATACCGCTTGGGATGATAGCGATGCCATTGCTCGGCGACGATGTGCTTCAAAAACTGGCCGAGGATTTGCCGGTCCTCCAATTTGGAACTCAGCGGCGTGTCGCCGAGCTTCAACAGGTCAGACTGGAAAAGGTCCGCGTTGAAGTCGGTCTTCGCGGTGACGTACTTGGAAGGGTCTGCGCTTCGTCCTCCCAGCATCGGTTTCACCACAAAGTCCTGGAAGAGGCTCTTCCCGCCGTCAGGCTTGCCGGCGATGACCAGCGCCGGCAGGTTGCGCAGGATCGGCAGGCCGCGATAAAAGCCGCCGGTTGCTGCGCGGAGGTAATACAGGTCCAGCGTCAGCCGCAACCAGGTGTAAATTACCGGCGTTTGATCCAGCACCCAGCGCGTGCGCACTTCACCGCTTTCTTCGTCCGCATATTCCTGCTCCCGGCAAAGCAGTTCCCAAACCTTTTTCTCGCGCTGGAGGTCCCGCGGTCCCTTGAGGTGCAACTGCCAGTGCGAAGGCATTTCCGGGCCATCCACCGGATAAACGAAGAGCCGCTCAAAAACGTCGCGCAGCATCTTCCAGTCGCCCGCTTTGCGCTCCACGAGCACAGGCCCCTGGGTGACCAGAATGGTTCTCCCGGAGTAATGATAGACGCCGGGGAAGTGCCCTGGTATTTCGCCCACAGCGTGCAGCTGCCGGTGCGCCTGCACATAAGTAAGCACCTGCTCCACTTCCTGAATGGGGTTTTTCGTGTCTCCCTTGAGAAGCCCCATCTTCAGCAGCCAGCGCTCCATCTGCGCTTCGCTTAGCACCATCCAGCGTCCGCTGTCCCTGTCTTTCATGTGATAGGTGCCGCCGGCTCTGTTGAGCCGCCAAATGTCCCATTTTTGGACAAACTCCCCGGCGTCGAAGGGTGGCCTCGCAGTCCGGCCGCTGCCGTCAGGCCTGGCCGGCGCATCGCCATTCCGGCCCCGGCTCACAGTGCCGGCGCGGCTGCCCTTTCGTTCGCGCCTTGCCGTGCTGGCGGCCGATGGCATCTATGGCGCGATTGGCGAGAAGGTGGCCGAACTGGGCCCGCACGCCTGGGACGCGCGCGTGCGGATCAGTGGTGCGGGAAAGCTGGGCCTTG
>JANNVM010001075.1:0-8065 GCA_031414455.1 Verrucomicrobiota bacterium | reverse complement strand
GGTGCCTCCGGTGGTGTGGGCTCCCCCCCCACGGGAAGACGGGGGGGGGGTGGACCCCCACCCCACGAAGGTAGAAATCAAAGGAGGATCATTCGACATACACAAAGGCATTCAAATTAAACAGAGCGCGGCACAGTTCTGTCCATGCGACAAACTCTGCGGGCGGCGGCTCGCCTGCGGGCGCAGCGCTGACAAACTCCATGGCCGCCGGGAGTTCGGACTCCGTTGGCGAACGGCCCAGCGCGAGACGAAAGGCATGCCGGACCCGTTCCGCGCCGGCCGGCGTCTCTTTGATCAGCCGCTGCGCCATGGCCGCGGCTGCGGCGGTGATTTCGGGAGAATTGAGCAGCGAGAGTGCCTGTGGTGCCGTCGTACTGCGTCCCCGTTCGGAGCAGGGAATGTTGGAATCGGGAGCATCGAAGACTTCCAGAAACGGATAGCGGAGATTGCGCCGTGCAAAGATATAGATGCTGCGGCGGGTGTGTTCGGCGGTGTTCGGCGTGGTGGTCCAGTTCTGCGACGTCGCCGTGATGGCTTCAGGAATCGGAGGCATGACGCCCGGGCCGAACATCTTCGTGTTCAGCCTGCCGCTGACAGCGAGCAGGCTGTCGCGGATGGCTTCGCCTTCAAGGCGCACGCGGTTATGGCGCGAGAAGAGCCTATTGTCAGGATCACGGGCCAGCGCCTCTGCAGACGGTGCGGAGGATTGCGCATAGGCGGCGGTGAGCACGAGGAGGCGGTGCATGGCCTTGAGGCTCCAGCCGCGGGCAATGAACTCGCGGGCCAGCCAGTCGAGAAGTTCCGGATGGGTCGGCGGTGCGCCTTTCAGTCCGAAGTCACCCGACGTGGCTACAAGACCGCGACCGAAGTGGTGCTGCCAGAGCCGGTTCACAATCACACGTGCCGTCAGGGTGTTGTCCGGACTGGCGATCCATTGCGCCAGCGCCGTCCGGCGCGCACTGAGCGCCCGCACCTTTCCGGCGGCTGCGATGTTGTCAGGTTTCGTACTGCGGATCATGACGGCGGGAAAATCCGGAGGCACTTCCTCCGCCGGAATGTTGTAATCGCCCCGCGTCAGCACATGCACGGGCAGCGGCGGACGACCGGTTTTCCGCAATGCCATCGTCGCCGGCACCGGTTCGGGACGCGCGATCTGTTTGACCTTCGCGGCCTGGCGGTCACGCTCTGCTTTTTCGTCAGGACTGAGGGCCTTGCTGACTTCATGGTCCGTCACATTCACCTGCGCCGCCGTTTCCTGCACAACGGCCTCCTGCTGTTCCGTGCGTTTTTCTTTGGGCCTGCGGTGGGCATCCTGCACCTCCGCGGCCAGTTTGGCGAGTTTCGTCTCATAGAGCCGTTCACGGTGCGGGCGCTCGATGGCCTCAATTTTTGTCTGCGCAGGGCCGGTTTTCTCGTTGTAGGCGGCCATGGCCGCGGCATGCGCGGCTCTTTCTGCAGCTGTCGGTATCGCGAGATCACACTCAAACTGCGCCGGCGCAAAAAACGCCTGCATGGAATAATAGTCGCGCTGGGTGAAGGGCTCGGATTTGTGGTCGTGGCATTTTGCGCAGCCGAGAGTCAGGGCGAGAAAAGCGGAGGCCGTGGTGTCGGTGGCGTCATTGAGCGTGTTGAGCCGGCGCTGTGTCTGGTCAGCGGAATCCACCATGTCAGGACCGAGGAGACTGAAAGCCGTGGCGGTCTGTGCCGCGGGATCATCGGGCCACAACTCGTCGCCGGCGAGCTGCTCCTGAATGAACCGGTCGTAGGGTTTGTCGTCGTTGAACGATCGGATCACATAATCGCGGTAGCGCCATGCGTGACGGCGCACGGCATCGTGTTCGTAGCCGTCTGTCTCGGCAAACCGGGCGACATCCAGCCAGTGCCGCGCCCAGCGTTCCCCGTAGTGCGGCGAAGCAAGCAGACGGTCGGTTAGGGTTGTTAGTTGATGGTGAATGGTGGATGGAGTTCCGTCCGCGCAGGCATTGACGAAGGCATCCGTTTCCTCCGTTGTTGGCGGCAGACCGGTGAGGCTGAAGGTCACGCGGCGGAGGAGTTGCTCCGGTGTCGCAGCAGGCGCTGGAGCGATCTGATTTTCCTCCAGTTTTGCGAGAATGAACCGGTCCACCGGCGTGCGCACCCATGCCGCATTCCTGACTGCCGGCGGCTCGATTACCCGCACCGGCTGAAACGACCAGTGGGTCTTTGCGGCCTCAACGGGAGACGGCGGCGGGGCGCTTTGCGACGGGCCGGCTGAAACCAGGAGCAGGGCAAAGCCAGCAGAGGGAACCGGTCGTTTCATTTTGGCGCACGCATGATTACTTTTCCTGGTTCATTACACCGGCTTCGCGAGTCCGCCTTTCCGCATCAGCGGCATGTCCGCGGCTCCCCGCGGCGGCTGATTCAGGTCACGGACGCTGCACCGCCCTCATGCGCATGAACTGTCTTCCAGGGGAGAGCGGCGCTGGTGCGCGCCACACTTCGATGCCGTCGGCGCGGCGGCGCAGGAGAATGCCGGACTGCCATCCGTTGAGGGCTGTGGAGAATTCCGCAGAGAAAACGGCGGCGTCCGTGCCCGGGGCGTGAGAGGTGGCGACGGTGAGGAATTCCTGCGCGCCGAGCACGGGGTCAACGATCGTCTCGCGGCCTGGTCCGAGTCCGGCGGGGGAGGCAGTGGCGTCGGAAGTGCCGAGCGCGTACTCCAGAAGTGCTGTTAGGCTGTCGTTGTCGGCGTCGGCTCCGGGGTCGCCGGTGAAGGGGATGGCATCATTCACGCCAGGCTGCCCGCCCGGGGCGACGCTGGCGCGCCAGTGCAGCGGGTTGGCGGGATCGGGATTCGTTTCCGGAGCGATGAGCACCATCGCTTTGCCGCCGCCATCGGTGCCGCCGGGCCATGGGGCATCGTCGTCGAAGCGGAAGCGGAAGATGTCCGCGCCGTTCGCCCCGGTGAGGGCCAGTTCCTCGCCGCTGTTGTCGAGCTTGCCCGTGAACTGCGCGCCGGTGATGACGATGCGCTGGCCGGGATTGAGCAGCGTTCCGGCGGGAAAGTTGTAATCAATCCCGGCAGTGAAGGATGCGGCCGTCAGATCAATGACTCCGGCGGAGAGGTTCATGAGTTCGACGAATTCCAGCTCGGCGACACCGGCCGGGTTGTAGTGAATTTTTGTCAGGACAAGGTTGGCGCTGGTGGCGCTGGTGCCCGCGATGAACTGCGCTTCGGTGAGTGCGCTCCAATCCGTGCCGTTGCGGGCGCGGGCTTTCACCGTGGCCGTTTGCGTGAGCGAGACGGGGCCGGCGTAGGCAGTTCCGAGGACGTTGCCGGTGTTGGCTTCGCGCGGATCGGTGCCGTTCAGTGTGTAATAGATGGCGTCGGCGGGGGCAGTTACCGTAAGCGCGAATCCGCTGGCGACGATGCCGCCGTGCTGGCTGAAGTCGGGCGCATCGGTCGCCGGATAGAGGAGTTTCGGGCGCAGTTTATTAATGGTGGCGTAGCTGTTGGCGAGGTTGTGCAGCGAGGGCAGGTAATTGTTCACCACGTTGTCGCGCTCGACGACCCACGACTGCTCGCGGGTGAAGTAGATGTTCGGTGCGTTGGGAGCGGGAGGGAAGTTCTGATGATTGAAGTCGTTGAGCGGACTGGGCTGCTCAATGACATTGCCGTAGCTCAGACTGGATCGGGTGTCGCCCCAGCGGGCGCTTTCGGCTACGATGGCCTGGTCAATGATTCCGGCGAGCTGGAGGTATCGCTGACCGGCAGCGGAGGAGGTGAGCGCTCCTCCGTTGAACAGGTGCTTGCGCGCACGATCGGCGAAGAGCAGCCGGAACTCGGGGAACGTGCGCATCTTCTGAAACAGCGCGCCCACACCGGCGGCGGTGTCGATGCGGTTCATGGAGTGATTATCGAGCGCGATCTCCTGGTCCCACACGAAGAAGCGATAGGGAAAGCCGATCGCGGGATTGGTGGCGGCGTTGCCGTTGTGTGAGGGCCAGTCCTCGCAGTCGGCGAAGACGTGCAGGAGGATATAATCGGCGAAGTTGGCGAGATCGAGGTAGGGCGGGAAGCCGGCGTAATTAGTCAGGGCCATCATCGCGTTCCAGCGCGCGCCGGGCGTGGCGAAGTCGGCGTTGACTTCCCAATTGGCCTCCTGTCCGCCGAAGTGCTCCACGAGGTGCTCGGACTCGAGGCGTTCGGTGGGATTGAAGAGCCCCATGTAGAGCCCGTTGACGTAGAGATGGCAGTAGGTGCCATAAGTGGACGGCTGGCCCATGGCGCGGAAAGTTTCCTTCATCCAGCGGTCGCGGAGGTACTGGGAATCATTGGGCCGGTAGCGCGTCGGCGCCCAACTGACGAGGCCCCATGAATCCGTGAAGCAGGCACGGAGGATCAGTTTATTGAAGTCCGTCACCGGCGATTCCGGGAACAGCGGATAACTCAGCGTTCCCGGACCAACACTGCTGCGGAAGGTGACGCGCAGCGAGTGCTTCTGCATCCGCCACGGATTGCGGCTGGAACCGCCGTGGGGTTCGACGATGCAATTTTCCTGAAAGGCAGTTTGGCCGTCAGGAAGGATCATTTCCAGCGAACACTCACGCTCCCATGCGGGGCCGCTGTTGAGCGTATTGGCCCAGATGCCGGTGGCGGTGCTGAACATATCAGCCACCGGCATGGAGATGCTCATGGTGGGAATGGCGAGCAGCGCCTCGCGCACGCTGTAGCCAGGCAGCGTGTTATTCACCACACGCGGGTCCATTGCGTAGTCCGCCGGGATGGTGCCGTCGCCGGCTCCGTCATTGGCATCAATGGTGGCGTTGACGCCCCATGTCGCCGGCAGGCCGGGTGGATAGACAGGCGCGGCTGGCTGCTGAGCGACCTGATCCAGGAAAAGATAGGTGTGCGTGTCCACATTGGTGGAAAGCCAGCCGGTGCGATAGGCCATGGCCCGCACGACCCGCGTGCCGGCGATGGCGACGGGTGTCGTGTAGATCGTGCCCGTGGTGGTCGTGGGCTTCGAGCCATCGGTGGTATAGCGGATCGTCGCTCCGGGAGTCGGTGTCGTGATTTCCAAATCGAACGGCGCGTCATGGAAGCCGCGGTTCACGGAGAAGGCAGTGTCAGCCACGGCGCCGTCGAATCCTGCGTTGTTTGCCGCCCCGGGTGTGGGCGTGCCGAAAAAGCGCAGCGTGCCATTGGAGGGATGCCAGCCGTAACTCACATCCGTCGTCTGCCGCGGAAAAGCCGGCGCGAACTGCGAATCAATGGTCACGCCGTCTGGGCGGACGAGCGCGAGGAATTCGCCCGCGTCGGCCAAACTGAAATTGGTATGGACCTTGCCCTGCGGGTCGGTGGTGTCGCGCGCACTGGCAAAGACGACGAGATAGCCGCCGGCGGGCACAGGCACGGCGGGGAAGCGCCACTTCCGCAGGTCCTCTGCATCATCGGTGAGGAAGTAGGCATCCAGATTGACCGCGATGGGATTCGGATTGAAGATTTCGATCCAGTCCGTGCTCTCGCTGTAGCCGTCTTTGAGTCCGTTGCGGTTGGACGCGAGGAATTCATTGAGTCGCAGTGCGAGGAGTGTGTTGGGGTGACTCGCGGGATTCAGCGGATCGGTGCCACCAGAAATCTCCACGGCATCGGAGTAATTGTCGCCGTCGGTATCGGCGGCATTGGGATTGGTGATGAAGCCGTCCGCTGCGGAGATTTCCGCATCATCGCGTAATCCGTCGCTGTCGGTATCGGCGAGGATGGGACTGCTTCCGGGATCGGCGGGACCGTTGAACACCCGGGTGTTGTTCTCAACATGATCGGGAAGCGTGTCGCCATCAGTATCCGCCAGGGTTGGGTTGCTGCCGAACGTCTGTTCCTGCGCGTTAGTCAGGGTGTCGGCGTCATCGTGGCCTGTGCCCGTGGCGGTGGTGAGCAGAGGGAAATACTGAAGTTCCCAGGTGTCATCGAGGCCGTCGTTGTCGGAGTCATTCGTCACCGTGATGGCGAGCGCCTTTTCAAAGAAATCGTTGTGCTGGTCGGTGGTGCGGACGCGGATACTGAGCGTTTGATTGGCCAGACCAGCGAGCGATGCCGCGACCATCAGGCCTTCGCTGTCGATGCCGCTAAGGGAGAAAAGCGCGTTGTGCGTGGAACCGGCACCGGCGACGAGTGTATAGGTGTGGTGGTCCGCCGCTTCGGGATCGGTGCTGGAAAGCACCCCAACGGGAGTGCCTGGCGCAGCGGCGGCACTGATCGCCGCAGGTGCGAGCGTGATGTTGGTGGGAGCTGTCGGCGGGGCCAAAGGGTCGCCGATTTCCAGGGCATTGAGGAAGACACTGTGCGGCTGGCCGGTGGCGACGGCCCGGGCTTGAAGCGTTAGTGTGCCCGCGGCACTGGTATTCACAGTCAGGGCCAGACGGCGGTCGTTCAGCGTCGCCGGGGCGGCATCGCTGCCGTTGAAAGAGTAGCTTTGACCGTTCCAAAGGGAGGTGCGCACGTTCGGACTGCCTTTGTCGAACATCCACAGTGTGACGGGATAGGCGCGGTTCGGGAGCAGTCCGGTGAAGACGAGGGCCATGCCGTCGGTGGCGAGATCGCTGCCATTGGCGAAAATGAAATCCTCCCAGAGATCCGGTTCCGTGCCGCCGCCGTTGGTGGTGCGCACACGGTCGTCCAGGGTGACGGACGCGCCCGCCGGAGTAATCGTGAGTGCGATGCCCGAGCCGGCGAGATTGACACCGCCCGTTTGTGTCACCACCGTCCAACCGGCCTGCGTTGACGAATTGGCATCGTCATCGTCATTGAAATCCAGCCTCAGCACGACCGCCGGCAGCGGACTGGCACATGCGAGGAGAAACGAGACCGTGCAGGCACTGCGGAGGTGGCGGGAAATCATGGAGTGAAGTTGGCGGGTTGGCGTGGCGCGGGACCACGGAAGGTCCTCAAGGTTCAGCGATTTTCTTTTCTATGACATCCCGCGCGCTGCGCCAAGAACCAAACGCACCAGAGGGATACCGCCTCACGGCGGATTTTTGCCCGGCTGTTCGTGCAGCAATGGCCGCGCAAGGTAGTTTTGGATTTTTGTCCGAAAGGCTCACCGATTCTGAAATCGTGAGCCCTGGCCACGGACTGAAGCCCTGAACTACTTTCCTCCGTCCAAAAATCCACCGTGAATGCCGCCTGTGGCTCACCATGTGGACGGCATGGAGAGCGCGCCGGCGTGGTCCTGCATCGCGGCGGGGAACTGACACGCCGCCAGCAGGCGGGGCCCGGACGTGCCTATGGAAGCTGGCGTGCTTTTGCTGCACGGCGCGCAGTTGCGGCGCTGGGGATTGATGAAGCCGACAACTTTGCCGGGTTGGTTTTTCGCTAACTGGAGGCGGAGGCGGGAATCGAACCCGCGATTCGATTCCGCTACTCGGGAAAATGCTGATTTCCCGGAGAGAGTGACACCAACAAACCTCTGTGACATCCTCAAGTGTTGACAGTAGTGTTGGCATAAGCCATGTTCAGGAGTCTCTTCAAAACCGCTAACTCTTCACGCGCATGGCTACGATTTTTCGCAGACGGAATTCATCTGTTTGGTGGGCTGCTTACTTCGACTCAGAAGGGAAGCGGCGCTACCGTTCCACTGGCAAGTCCTCCAAGCCGGAAGCGGCGGCGGCGGCGGGCGAAATGGAACGCAGGGCTCGCCGGGTCAACCCGGATGATGACGAACGGAGGCAGGGCATCCTGCGCATTCTGGAAGAAGCCGGGGCAATGGCGCTCAAGGGCACTCTGAATGAGGCCTCCGCACACTCGCTCCTGAATCGTATCACGGAGGCGGCGACGGGAGAGAGCCTGCGGCAGGCAACAGTTGAGCAGTGGTTTCGCGGCTGGCTGAAGGAGAAGTCCGGCTCTCGCACGAAGGGAACCGCGGTGAGGTATGAAGGCATCATAGATGCGTTCCTAAAATCCCTTTCCGCGGCCAAGCGGGCGATGCCGCTCGCCGCTCTGGCGTTTGCCGACATACAAAAATTCCGCGACCAACTTCTGGCAGGCGGGCGCACTGCGGTCACGGCCAACATAGCCATCAAGGTG
>JANNVM010001074.1:0-2171 GCA_031414455.1 Verrucomicrobiota bacterium | reverse complement strand
CCGCGCGAAGCCAGGGAAAATCACCTTGCGCAATCCGCCGGGAGTCCGTATCCTTGCAGCCGTTGAGTAAAACGATCTCCCAGTCCCGCCCGCAGCCCGCTCCTTTGTGTCCGTTCACGAAGGAGTTGTTTGTTGTCATGGCGGAGAGCGGGATGCCGGGCGGCATGGCGGCCGCAGCAGAGGAACCCGGCAGCGGCGTGCAGCCTTGAACGCATGACAGTCGCGTGCCGCATCCCGTCCCCGATCCTTTCCGCCTGCGCACCCGGGCTGATCGGGCTGCCTGACGACTCCCCGTTTTCCCGGCCACTTCACTAACCACAACCCGTCCACGCTTATTCCCACTCCATCCTCCAGACCCCACCAGTCCCGCTACCGCGACATGACGCGCGTCAACGAACGCATCCGGGCCCCCAAAGTGCGCGTGATAGATGGCGAGACGAATGCGCAACTGGGAGTGCTTACGCCCGGTGAGGCCATGCAGATCGCCCGCAGCCGGGGCCTCGATCTCGTGGAAGTCGCCGCGGAAGCCAAGCCGCCCGTCTGCAAGATCATCAGCTACGGAAAGTGGAAGTATGAGCAGTCCAAGCACAACAAGGACAAAGGCAAACACAAGGGCGGCAAGGTGAAGGAGGTCAAGTTCCGCATCAACATCAGCGAGCACGACTACCTGACAAAATTGTCGCATGGTGAGGAATTCCTCGACCACAACGACAAGCTCCGTGTCATCTGCCAGTTCCGGGGCCGCGAGGTCGCCCACCCGGAGATCGGCATGAGGCTCATGCTTAAGATCGTCGACGATCTCAAAACGATGTCGCACATTGACATGAACCCGCGGCAAAGCGGACGGACGATCACCATGACGCTGTCCCCGCTGGCCCAGCACCTCCGGCACCGCCGGTTCGAGAAGCCGAAGATTGAATACGTTGAAGACGTGGGAGAGGGCGACGACGATGAAGATCCCGCGGACCACCGGCCCCATCTCCACACGCTGAGCATTGAAGAAATCCTCGTCGAGATGGAGGAGGACAACGGCCGGCCCAAGCGGCGGACTTGAGGTGAGGGCGTGAACCGTCCCTGAATAAGGGGATCGCGCTTCGTTTGCGGTGACCCTTCCGCGATGTGAAAATGACGCGGCGCGGCGTCACAATATCGAATTGCGCCGCGCCTCGTCTTGCGTGGGGTAAGCCGCCATACTCATGCCGAAACCCAAGCACCCCCTGCGCCAGCTTCGCGCGGCCACGCCGTACGCGACTCAGGCGGCGTTTGCGGCTTTTCTCGGAGTGCCGGTGGCGGTGGTGCAGTCGGTGGAGTGCGGGCGGGCGCGGGTCACTCCGCGGCTGGCGGCTCATGTCAGGGAACTGACCGGTGCGGACGATGTGGAACTGCTGCGCGGGGCGGACGGAGCGGCGCTCACGTTGTCAGGGAAGCGCTATACGGCGGAGGCGTTCGCCGCATGGCAGGGATCGGCGGCACAGTCGGAGGATCGGGCGCGGCGGAAATCGCTTTTGCAGTTTTGGAGCGAGGGCTGGCAGCGGCTGGCCGGCGGCGACGTTGATGCGGTGGTGCTGAACGACCGTCTTGTGCCGTGGCAAACCTGTGAATTTGCCAGTGCAGAGGTGCGGGAGTGGAAGAACATTGCGTCGTCCCGGCGGCGTTTGACCGGCTGGTCCCCGGACCTTGTGCTGCCGCCACGCACCCGGCTGTCGCTGGTCGTGCAGTCAGCCCCGCCGTGGAATCCCGGTGTTGCCCCGCCGGGGCTGGCGGCGGCGAATGCAGAGTTGTTTCCGCCGTGTTATTTCACTGTCGCGGCCGGCAGCGGCGGGTGCCGCATGGCGGCGGCCTTCTGGCAGGCAGCGTGCCGGGAGCACGGGGTGGACGCGGCAAACGGCAAACCGTTGCATGAGGTGCCGACAGGAAACTGGCGCGGCTTTTTTCGCGGTCATCCTGACCGCTGCGAGCCTCACGCGGTTTTCGCCGGGCTCGATCCTGACGAGGCCGCAAACTGGCCCCGCGGGCTCTTTTCCGGCGGCGGCATTCTCTGTGGAAGGGCAGGGGAGGAGATGGCGGAGGCGACGTTGCAGTTCATCGAATCCCACTCTGCGGATGCGGGCAGTCCGGCGGGGATTCTGCTGTTTGCGTCGCTGGAGGGCGGCACGGCCTGCGCGCTCAGC
>JANNVM010001073.1:0-2540 GCA_031414455.1 Verrucomicrobiota bacterium | reverse complement strand
CGCGAACACCATCGTGAATCCTGGTGCCTATGTGGTGGTGGCAAAGGCTCCTACAGCCGGGCAGTTAGGCCCCTTCACCGGAAACATTGGCAACGACGGGCAGAAACTGCAGCTCATCAATCAGAGCGATCGGATGATGGATGAACTCGACTACGGCGACGACGATCCCTGGCCCGCGGGCGCGGACGGCTCGGGATTCACTCTGGCAAAAAGACTGCCCTACACCGACAGCGGGCGGCACGCGAACTGGACCGTCAGCGTCCAGTCCAACGGCACGCCGGGCACGGTGAATTTCCCCGCTGCCGGGGCACCGCCGCCAGTGACCACGGTGAATCTCTTCAACCTCAACAACACATGGCGCTACAACCAGAGCGGCCCGGCCTTCGACGCCACATGGGCCACCACCGCGCATGCCGTCGGCGGCACCGGCATCAATACCTGGGCCTCCGGCCCCGGCGCGCTGGCCTACGAGACCAGCGCCACCGTGCCCGTCGGCACGACGCTCACCTTCCCGAATTTGACCCCGCCCTATGTCTTCACCTACTACTTTGAGACCGAGTTCACTGTCTCCGCCGGGCAACTCGCCTCGCTTGCCAACCTGAAAATCAAGCACGCTCTCGACGACGGCGCAGTCATTTACATTAACGGCGTGGAAGCCACCCGCGTGAATATGCCTGCCGGCACCATCACCTCGACCACCCTGGCCTCGACAAACGTGGAGGCTGGGGCCGTTCTTTCCGCCTACGTCCCCCTGTCCACCGCGGCGCTTGTGGCCGGCAGCAACCGCCTCTCCGTCGAGGTCCACCAGTTCGCCTCCGGGAACAGTGACGTCGTGTGGGGTACGCAGCTCGATATGGATGTTTTCGATTCCGTGCCCGGCGCGGCTGCGTTGCTGCGGTTCAGTGAAATCCCGGCCGCCACCGAGGCCGCATGGTGGGTGGAAATTGCGAACACGGGTGGCTCTGCCGTCGATCTCGCCGGCTCCATCCTGAGTGTCGGCGGTGATGCGGCGCGTGAGTATGCCATTCCCTCCGGCACGCTGGCTGGCGGCGGATTGCTCCTGCTGGACGAGGCCACACTCGGATTCCGTCCCGCGGATGGCGAGAAGGTCTTTCTCTACACATCCGGAAAGACCGCGCTCATGGATGCCCGCCAGCAGACCGGCCGCCTGCGCGGACGCGCCGACTCCCGCGGCGGCGAGTGGGCCTATCCTTCTGCGGCTACTCCCGGCGCGGCAAATACCTTTGTTTTCAACGACAGCATCGTGATCAGCGAAATTCAATACAATCCGCCGGCTATCGCTCCCACGCCCGCCACGCCGGCAACGTTCCAAACCGACCCGCTCATGGCCTCCGGAGATACCTGGCGTTACAATGCTGCCGACGAGAACCTCCCGGCAAACTGGGCCACGGATGCGCACCCCGTGGCCGGCAACTGGAAGTCCGCCGCAGGCCCCATCGGAGTAGAAAGCGCTGCCCTGCCGGTGCCTCTCGCCACCGTGATCACCCCCTACGCCCCTGCCACGGTGACCTACTATTTTGAGAGGGAATTCAACGTCACCATCCAGCAACTGGCCACGGCCACCTCACTGGAGATCACGCACGAGATTGATGACGGCGCGATCTTTTACCTCAACGGCGTGGAACTTCCCTCACGCTTCAACATGGCTGCCGGGGCGGTGACCCCGGAGACCCTCGCCACCCCCAGCGTGGGCGATGCGTCGTTCAACAGCCTCGTGATCCCCACGACCGGACTGCTGGTCGGTGCCAACCGGTTCTCCGTGGAAGTGCATCAAAGCAGCACCGGCAGCAGCGACATCGTCTTCGGTATGAAAATGGACGCCCGCGTGCAGCTCACGTCAGGCACGCCGGGCCAGCCGCTCACCAATTCCACCAACCAGTGGCTCGAACTCACCAATCGCAGCGCGGTGCCGGTGAACCTCGCCGGCTGGGATTTTGAGGACGGTATTCAGTTCGCCTTCGCTCCCAACACCACCCTGGCCCCCGGCGAGAGGGCCTGCATCGTCAGGGATGCCGCGCTGTTTTCCGCCGCTTTTCCCCCGGCCCGCGTGCTGGGCACATTCACCGGTTCCATGTCCCGCAGCGGCGAGGAAATCGTCCTGCGCGATGCCCTGCGAAATACCGTGGATGCAGTCCGCTACTTCGACAGCGGCGCATGGCCGGAATTTGGCGACGGCGGCGGCTCCAGCATTGAACTGAGGGATTTGAATTCCGACAACAACGTGGGCGGCGCATGGGCGGCCAGCGACGAGAGCGGTCGCACCGCATGGAGAACCTACACCTACACAGGCACCGCCGCGGCCAGCAACGGCCCTGACGGTCAGTGGGCGGAATTCAATGTGGGCATGCTGGCTGCCGGGGAAATCCTGATCGATGACCTGAGCCTCATCGAAAACCCCGCCGGCGCCGCGACGCAAAAGATTACCGATCCGGCATTCAACAACGCCGCCGCATGGCGCCGCCGTGGCAATCACCGCGCCAGCGAGGTTATTCCCGAACCCGGCAATGCCGGAAACAACA
>JANNVM010001072.1:0-7782 GCA_031414455.1 Verrucomicrobiota bacterium | reverse complement strand
GGATGGGGACGGTTTGGTGCCATCGGCGCGGGTCATGGAGCCGGCGCGGATGGTGAACTGGAGGCCTTCTATGCCTTTGCAGGTGAGTTGAACATCGGTGGCACCGTTCCAGAGGAGAGAATTGGCAGTATCCAACTTTGGCAGGAGGACCGGGCCGGAGAGGGAATTGACCGCATTCGGCACGGCGACAAAATCGAACTCAAGGCTGGGAAAACTGGCGACCGGGATTGGCAGGCCGCCGAGTTGCGTGGCCGAAGAGCCAGAGATGAGGAGGCGCATGGGGCCGGAAGCACCAAGGTTCGGGAAAGTGAAGGTGCCGTTGGGAGCGGTGGTGACCGGATCCAAGGCGCTCCAGTTGCCCTCAATGCGGACAAAAGCTCTGGCTCCGCCGACGGGCTGACCGGCATTGTCCTGGACGATGCCAGTGAAGGAGGTGGGCAGTTCCGGGGCTCGCTGAATGCCGCGCAGGGTGAACACGGCGGGCGATCCCGTGTAGCCAGGAAAGGTGGCTTCGATGGTGTTGTTTCCGGGGAATGGACCCATCTCGAAAGCGACGGCGGCATGTCCTGTGGCCGAGGACGGAATGGTGACAGCGGGCAGTCCATTCACTTTGCCTCCGCCGCCGGTGACCGTGAAGGTGACGGGAATGGCGGCGACGCCATTGCAGCCGTCGCTGACCCATGCCCGGAGCGGCTCGTGGGCGGCACCGCCGGTTTCCACGATTTGGTTATTTCCGGACCCGATATTGATTTGCTTTGCGAGGCCCGGCCGCGCGCTGGCGCAGAAATAGGCGGCTCCGTTGATGCTAGGAGTGGTGACTTCGAGGCGGTTGTTCCCGCAGCCGGCATCGCCGCCGAGGGTCCACCATACCGAGGCGCGTCCGTTGGCACCGGTAACCGTTTGAAATGTCAGGGTGCCGCCACTGGCGGCGGGACTCCCGACAAGCCGGCCATCGCTGCGGATGACCTTGAAGGTGATCGGCTGGCCAGGAGCAGGAGTGCCGAAGGCATTCTTTACTTCCACCTCGACCGGCTGCGGAAGGCGCTGGTAAATGCGCGTGGTCTGAGCTTCACCAGAGACAGCCGTGATGCTGGCCGCGGCGGGATCGGCACGGTAAACGAAAATGGATTTAGTGGTCGTGTTATTCAGCGAATCCTTTGCCGTAACGGTGACCTGGTTTTCACCGATGCTCAGCGGAACAGCGGCGCGCTCGAAGGTGCCATTGGTGCCGATGCCGATGACCACATTGGCCGGCTGGGAATTGACCGTGACGGTGAGCCCGTTGTGTCCGCTGATGGCATCGGCGACGCGCCCGGCGATGGTGGCGGTCGCGGTGTAGAGTTGGGCGTTGTTGCCAGGGAAATCAATGAAGACGTCCGGCGGCTGGGCATCGTGGAGGATTTCGATGAAGCGGACCGGGCTGCTCTGGCCGGCGGAATTAGTAGCAGTGAAGGAGATTCGATTCAGCCGGTTTTGCAGCAGCGGGATGTTCATCGAGAACGCCCCATTGGCTGCCGCAGTGGCCGTCACCCGGACGCTGCCACCGTCAGCCGTAACGGTTTCGCCGGAGAAGGCGGTGCCGGTGATCGTTACGGAGTTGGAGGAGACACTGGAGGGGACGTTGCCAATGGCAGGAGCCAGCACGCCGCGGAGGGGATCGGTGTGGAGCGTGAAGAACTCGGCGAAGTCTGAAAAGCCGTCGCGGTCGGTATCGGCGAGCAGCGGGTCCGTGCCGAGCAGGCCTTCCTCTATCGAATCGAGGCCATCACCGTCGCTGTCGAGTGCCGGCAGTGCTTTGATGCGAAAGTATTTGGAATTACCCGCGGCGGTGATGGGAAAAGAAATGAGCGTCCCGGTACCGGTGAGCGGTAAGCCGACCGTTTGCCACGCGAGGAGATCGGAGGTGGATTCCACCTGCTGCCTCGCTCCAATACCGCTGGTCCATTCCAGGAAAAGGGCATTGCCGTCCCGGCGAATGACCGGGCGCACGGCGGAACGGGCATCGCCGGGATCGGTGCCGAATGCCGCTTCGGCCCACCCGGGAAAACCGTCGCGGTCGGGATCGCCATAGACGTCCTTCTCACTAACCTGGTAGTGTTGTTTCCAAACCGGGCTGACGTGAGGCGGTTGAGCCCACTCGATCAAGGCCGTCACGCGATCACCGATCACATCCCCTTTGGCCAGGCCGATCACTGGCAGATCGGTGACAGAAGAAACAAACTCAGCCGGGCCGTCCAATGGAACTCCGAGCGGCTCAGGTCCTCTGCCAGCGACGACTTCACCAGCCTGCCAAAACTTCAGAACCGGGTCCGTCCCCGTAATGATCATTTCCCCCTGAGGCGCGACGGCGGTGAAATCGAGCAACGACCGGGAGAAAAAAGCGCGATCCCGGGTGGGTGGGGCAATGTCGGAATTGAACACATTGACGTCTATCCGGAAGCGGTCCCGGAACGGATTGGCCGCCGCAGACTGGATTTTCAATTCGTAACTCCCGTCGGTGTTGTCGAAACTCAGCGTCATCCCCGAGACATCGGTTCGTCCGCCGAAGTCAGCACCGGCGGAGTCCGGGAAGGTCACCTTGAGCGGCTGACTGTGGACGGGTCCAGCGACGAGAAAGGCAACGGAGACGCAGGCTGCTACAGCAGAAATTCGCGGATTTTTCATAAGGGAAAGGGAATTGAGTGGCTGCGCAGAGCTTGAAAGTTACTAACGTCAGGCACAGGAGTTTTACACAGAAGCGGTCCGTCCGTCACTGGATATAACCGGAAAGCTCCGAAAAATCACAGCTTCCGTTCAAAGATTATTCGAAAGACAAGCCGCGCCGTTGTGGAAAGGGCGAGTAAAAGTAGTCGAGGACTTTAGTCCGCCGAGAGCCGGGGTTCTCAGCCTCCCGGCGGACTAAAGTCCTGGACTACTTTGTGCCGTGTCACTCAGGGTATGTGGCCCCGGCGGCAATCCGCGACAATTCCCTCGCAACTGCGGTGAACGTTGCTATTTCTGCCATCATGCAAAAACTGACCGCCTTCCTTCACCGCGGGACGCCTGACGAAGGCGGATTCTGGGCGACTTGCCTTCAGATTCCCGGGGCCAACGGCCAGGGCGAAAGCCAGGACGAGTGCCTCAGCAACCTTTCCGAAGCCGTAAAGCTCATTCTTGAAATTAATCGTGAGGACGCTCTCGCCAACGACCCCGACGCGCAGGAACTGGAACTCTGTGTCGCATGAAACGCCGGGAATTGATCCGCCTGCTGGAGGATCATGGTTGTGTCCTTCTCCGCGAGGGAAGCAGCCACTCGGTCTATTCCAATCCTGCTACTGGCAGGAAAGAGACGGTGCCACGCCATTCTGAAATCAAAAAGCACCTCAGTCGTTCCATTTGCCGCAACCTCGGAGTGCCGGAACCCAAAGGTGCCTGACCGGAAGGGAATCGAGCGCGCCCCGGAAGTTACGGATTACGCATCCCTCATGGCGCAGCGCCCCAAACGTTGCCTCCCAAAACCTGCGCTTACCAGCCGTACCCCAACTGGACGCAGGGATGGTTTCCCCAAGCCCTGAGGGAGCCGTCAGTCTTCAGCGCCAAAGTCTGCCGCGGCCTTCAGCCCTCAGAGATATTACAGCCCGGGCAACGCCCCAAGTATTCGTAACGATTGGTTTGAGGGCTGACGGGAACGTCATGCAGTTTGGGATCCAACCCGGAGGCCGCGCATGGTGATGACGTCCGAAAGAGTGTCATATCGTCCCGAATTGCCAAGTTTAGAAATTAAGTGAAAACCCTCTAAGCTCCCCAACCATTCGCCGGCAATGCGCGCAACATTCAATCATCAGCACTTACTGACTAAAATAGAAATGAACAGGATAAGCTATAATTTCAGTGCTATGTCTTTCTTTTTGAGGAAAATTCATACTACACGATAGGTCACGGTCTTCGCTCCGTCCTGAGCGGCTCAAGGCAAAAAGCGCTAGAAGAATCAAGTTCCGCAGTTGCCTTGTGCCGCCACGAAACGATCGACAGAGATTTGGGCGAATTTGTCCCGATCCCTCAGAGATGCGCGCAGACCCTGGCACAGAGGTTTTGGCCGTGTCTCAGATTGAAATTTCGTGAGAGAAATCGGTGCGCGGGGATGACGGAAGCCTCCCGGGCTTCCCTTTCCGCGAGCAATCAAACACGGGCAGGCTGCCGCCATGCCCGCGCCACGGGCATCGTTTCCGGGTCCGGCACGCCCATTCCTTTTCAAACCAAGACACTACCCTTAGGAGAACCGACGCACGAGAACGGAGGCATTGTGGCCGCCAAAACCGAAGCTGTTGCTCATGGCGACCTCAACCTTCGCCTCGCGGGCGACGTTCGGGACACAGTCGAGATCACACTCAGGGTCCTGGTTCTCCAGATTGATGGTCGGGGGAATGATCCCCTCTTTAATGGCCATGACGCTGGCGGCGAGTTCGACCCCGCCGGCGGCTCCAAGGAGGTGGCCGGTCATACTCTTGGTGGAACTGACCATGAGGCCGCTGCGGGCGTGCTGACCGAAGGCGAGTTTGATGGCCCGCGTCTCTGCGACGTCGCCAAGGCCGGTGGAAGTGGCATGGGCATTCAAATACTGGACCTGATCCGGGTTCACCCGACCGTGACGCAAAGCCATGAGCATGGCCCGCGACGGTCCGCTGCCGTCCGGCGACGGGGCACTGAGGTGGTTGGCATCGGCACTCACTCCGTAGCCGATGAGTTCGGCGTGGATATTCGCTCCTCGTTTTTTGGCATATTCCAGCTCCTCGATCATCATCACGCCGGCGCCTTCGCCCATGACGAAGCCGTCGCGGTCTTTATCAAAGGGCCGGCTGGCGCGCTGCGGCTCGTCATTGCGCAGCGAGAGAGCCCGCATATTGCCGAATCCGCTGAGGCCCATCGGCAGGATACTGGCTTCCGCTCCTCCACAGAGCATGGCGTCGGCGTCGCCGAATTTGATGATGCGCCACGCTTCCCCGATGTTGTTGTTACTCGTCGCGCAGGCGGTGACGACGACCATGTTTGGGCCGGTGAGACCCAGTTCCATGCTAATGATACCGCTGCCGATGTTGCTGATCATCATGGGAATGACGAACGGGGAGACGCGATTGGGCGCCTTTTGCAGGAGCACGGTGTGCTCGCGCTCAAGGGTGGAGAGGCCTCCGATGCCGCTGCCGACCATGACGCCCACCCTTGTGGGGTCGATGGCACCCAGGTCCATGCCGCAGTCCTTGACGGCCATCCGGCTGGCAGCCATGGCGAGACCGACGTAGCGGTCACAGCGTTTGCCATCCTTAGGCACATTGAAAAACGGGATGTAATCAAGATCGCGCACTTCGCCGCCAATGTGACAATGATAAGCAGCCGTATCGAAGGCGGTGATTTGCCCAATGCCGCTCCTCCCGGCCTTGAGGCTTTCCCAAAAGGTGGGGAGGTCGTTTCCCACGGGGGAAACAACCCCCATGCCGGTGATGACAACTCTGCGATCGTTCATAGGAGGGTAGGCCAGGTAGTTGGGAG
Source organism: Verrucomicrobiota bacterium (assembly GCA_031414455.1). GTDB lineage: Bacteria > Verrucomicrobiota > Verrucomicrobiia > Verrucomicrobiales > V1-33 > V1-33. The sequence continues at coordinate 2,259 of JANNVM010001072.1, read as the reverse complement.
TCTGCACCGCGGAAAACGGACGCGGCTCGGCGGGGCCGAAGGCTCACTAAGCACGCCAATCCCTTCTGTCAAACAAGACACCCGGGGCCAAAGGACAGCCCGCGCGATCACGGGCCGATGCTCACCTGATCCACGACGACGGTCTCCGTCCCGGGATCGCCGGTCGCATCGGTTTTCCACCGCCATGAAATATCGTGAATGCCGTCCGGTATCCTTACCGCTTCCTGCCGCCATGGGGTCACCCCGGCAACGGTCGCGACAATCGCATTTCCGTCCAGCACCAGGGCAGCACTGTCTTCGGCACTCGCCCCGGCGACGTGCCACCACCAGCGCAGCGTGCCGGGCCCCTGAATGGTGGTCGTCAGGGAACGAATGGATTCCGGTGGCGTGGGCGGCGACCTCATGGCGTCGGCACCGTCGTGGGTGATCGTATTCTGGCCAAACCACTTCGCTCCGGCTTCCCGCCCGGGATTCCAGACGGATTTGGCAAGGTCCGCCGCGTCCGCTGCAGGAATCGAAGCATCAATCACCATCAGAACATCGTCGTGATCGCCGGACGGGCCGTCCACTTCCAGCCGCGTGCTCCAAATGCCGCGCTTTGCCGGCGTGCCGGTAATCGCACCGTTTCCGGGATCCAGAGACAGTCCCGCCGGCAGCCCGGTCGCCGTCCATGTGTTCGCAGTGCCGCCCACAGGCACCGTGTGAATAATCGTCCCGTTTTCCTGCAGCCGCACCTCCGGCTGGTGCAGGAGAAACACGCGCCCATCGCTGCGCAGCCTGACGTCGTCGAGCCATGCTGTCGGCGCGCGGTTCTGGAACGGTTCATACTTCCATGTTACCCGGTGCCGGCCTCCCGGAATACTGACCCATATCCGCTGCCAGCCCGACAAATCGCCGCGCGCCCGCAATGACTGGATTTCCTTCCCATCGAGGAGCACCGTCAGCCGTCCATTGGCCACACGCAGCCAAAAACTCAGCGCGTCCGGGCCATTCACATTTGTTTCGAGCGATGACCATCCGGGCAAAAACGAGGGCGTGCGCTGTTCCGGCGGCGGCCGGCCGGCGACGAGGCAGTCGCCATTGTTGCGCGAGCCACGGGGCTGAGGCTGCCAAACAGAAGTGCCGTCCGAGGCGCTCGCCGTGAATTCCAGTCCCACGCAATCCAGCGCACTGACCAGCGGCGGCTGCTCCACCACCTCGATACTAATGCGATAATCGAGCGCATAACTGGCAGAGAAAATACGGATGAGCGGACGCCATAACCCGGGCTGCTCCGGGACGCCGGTGATCTGTCCCGTCGCGGCATTCATTGTCAGGCCGGGCGGCAGTGAATCCCAGAAATAATAGACCGCCCATGACAGCGCCGGCAGTCTGGTGGTAAACGTGTGGGTCACCGGCTCGCCCATCGGCACCTGGAGCCAGGGCACCGACGTGAGCGAAGGCCAGTCATCGAAGGCATTGCTCACATGGTCGAGCAGCACGCGGCTGCCAGCCCCGCCTGCCTGCAAGTACCGCCAGCGGATCGTATGCACGCCCTCAGGGATCGTCACCGAACCGTAAAACCACCTTCCGTCGGAGGTCGCCGGGCAGGAAACCCTAACCACCTCATCGAGCGAACACGTTAGCGTGTTAGGTGCCGTTGTTTCCAGCGCCCACATAAAATCAATCCTGTCCGGCCCCGTGACGGTGGCCCTGATTGAGGATTCACCGGGAGCACCCATCTGGGGGGCTCTCGCGCCGTCGGTATCGTCGAGGCAGTCAGCCGGTGTTTGGTGCGGTTTCCACGCCGCCGAGTCTGGACCGGTGCCCGTGGAAAAATTCAGCCACACGTTGTCCAGCGCCAATTGCATCGCCGTGTAGGCGGCGGCGCGCTCGGCCCCGGCGAGGAGCAAAACGGCGCGGAGCAGCAATAGCAGTGGTCGGAGGGAGAACATGGAGGGAGTGGACAGCGACAGTCCGTCGTTTTCTGCCGCTGGAGCACAGTGTGCCCGATTTTGCGGCAAAGGTCAATCTTCGCGGCCCGTCGCTGTGTAACTTCCCTGTCACCCGCCATTCCCCCACCCAAGTCCCCCTTGCACCGCTGGCACACCGGCGCTTCGGACGGCGGCAGGTAATTCACGCATATGGACACGCAAGGCCAGCAACTTCTCAGCGCCCGGGAAATCGATACCAAGATCCACCGGCTCGCGTGTCAGATCCTGGAGAATCACCCGCGCGATCCTTTCGTCCTCGTCGGCATTTACAAGCGCGGTGTGCCCC
>JANNVM010001071.1:0-23853 GCA_031414455.1 Verrucomicrobiota bacterium | reverse complement strand
CCAGTGCATCAGCCATAACATCTCCGGCCAGATGCACTGGCGCAGGCGATGGCGGCCAGCCGCGGGCAGACCGACCGGCTGGAACGGCTGACCACCCCGGAGGAGCGCGCGGAGGGTTTTGCCCTGATGACGGCCCACCGTGCGGAGAACACCGACGATCCGGTCAGGCTGGCGGGTTTGTTTGAAGGGCTCCGCCGCTGGGGTGGCCGCGCGATTTTCCCGGTCCATGCACGCACGCGCAACGTGATGGCGAAGCTGGGCATGTCCCTGCCGGCGAACGTGCGTGGCATTGCCCCGGTGGGCTACTTTGATATGGCGGCGCTGCTCGAAGGCTGCACCATGGTGGCGACGGATTCCGGCGGCCTGCAAAAGGAAGCCTACTGGGCCAACCGCCCGTGTATTATCCTGCGCGATGAAACGGAATGGGTGGAGATTGTGCAAAGTGGCTGGGGCGTGCTCTGCGGTGCGGATCCCGCACGGGTCACCGCTGCTTTGAACAACCCGCCAACCTCCGCGGCGCATCCACAACTCTACGGAGGCGACGGCGGCGCGTCGCGCCGCATGGCGGAAATCCTCGTCAACACCCTGGCGTGATGGACACAACCACTGCAAGGAAGCGCGTCTGTGTCGTCGCGTTCAGTCCCACCGCCGCGGATGCACGGGTGCTGCGGCAGGCGCGCGGGCTCGCCCGGGATTTCCACGTCACCGTTTGCGGATTCGGAGCGAATCCTTTTCCGCCGGAAGCGGAGTCGCACATTGCATGGCGGGAACTGCCGCATCCGCGCTGGGAATACTTCGGGCTCTATCCGCTCCGGCAGATCGCCCTGCTGCCAGGCCTGGTCTTTCCCCGCGCACTGCACTGGTGTGAGGCGGTGCATTCATGGAACCGCGCGGCGAAGCGGGTGCTCCTGCAGGAAAACTTCGATGCCGTGATTTGCAATGACACGGAGACGATGACACTCGGCATCATCGCGAAGCGGAAAAATCCGCGGACAAAGATCGTGCTCGACCTGCACGAGTACGCTACGCGCGAATCGGATCTCTCGTCCGTGCCGTTCCGAAAGAAGTTCAAAAGTGTCTGTCTAATTCTGCCGCTGCGCCGCCGGTTGCTGAAACACTGCGCGCCGCGTTTCGACGCGGTGATGACAGTAAACGACGTGTTCTCCGAGCTGTATCCGAAGGAGTTCGGCATGAAGAAGCCGGTGGTGATCATGAATGCACCGGATCTGCCGACGAATTTGCCAGGACCGGGAATACCGGACGGCAGCATTAACCTTATCCACCACGGCGGTCTCGGCCGTTACCGCGAGCCGGAGCGGATGATCCGCGCCGTGGGACTTTGTCCGCCGCACTACCGGCTGCACTTGATGTTCGGCAATAAAGATCCCGGACTGGTTGCGGAATTGAAAGCAGAAGCAGAGCGCCACGCCCCGGGGCGCGTGGAATTCCATCCGCCGGTGAAACCCGCGGAGGTGCCCGCCGCCATCGCGCGTTTCGATGCCGGGCTCTACATCCTGCCGCCCAAGTCCTTCAATGACGAGCATGCCCTGCCCAACAAATTCTTCGACTTCATCGTCGCCGGCCTTGCCGTCGCTATCAGTCCGAATCCCTGCATGGCCTCCATCGTCCGCCAGTACGGAGTCGGAGTTGTCGCCGATGACTACACGCCGGAGGCGATGGCCGCGGCCCTGCAAAAGCTGACGCCGGAAAAGATCGCCGCGTGCCGCGCCGCCTCCCGTGAGGCGCGCACCGCACTCAATGGCACTACGGAAGTGGACAAAGTGCGCGCGCTGGTGCGCGGCCTGTTCACGGCTTGAGTCGAAAAACCAGGTTGGCACGGTGCCGCGCCGCAGCTACTCTCCCCCCATGAAGCCCACTCCAGCCAAAGGCAGGAAAAAAGCCAAAGTGCCCGCCGCACCGGTCAGCGCGCCTGCTCCGCTCCCGACGGCCCATGAGTTGGGCATCCGCATTGATGTTTCCCACCTCGTAACCGAAGACGACACGCCTGTGGACAATCCCTTCTGCGAAAAACAAATGCGGCTGCTGACAGAGCCGCTGCACTCCTCATGGCAGCCTGGGATGCCGTTCATCGCGATGGCGAATGTGGGACTCTACTTCTCGCCCAACATGCCGGTATTTGTGCCGGATGTGATGGTTGCCGTGGATGTCGAGCAGCCCGCTGACTTGCTGCCCAAGGAGAACCGCGCTTACTTCCACTGGCTCTACGGCAAGGCCCCGGACATCGTCGTGGAGATCGTTTCCAACAACGAAGGCGGCGAACTCACGACCAAGTTAAAAGGCTACGCGCATCACGGGGTGCCTTATTACGTCGTCTATGATCCCGAGGCTCACATCCAGCAAACGGCCCTCCGGTGCTTCAAGCTGAGTTTTGACAAAAAGCGTCCGCGCTACGTGCCGGTCCGCAAGTTTTACTTCCCGAATGCCGAACTCGGCCTCGTAGAGTGGGAGGGTGAATACGAGGGCCGCGGCGCGCCGTGGATTCGCTGGACAGACGGCAGTGGCAATCTGATTCCCACCGGTGCCGAACGCGCCGCGGCGGAAAAGAAAAAAGCGGTCGCGGAAAAGAAACGTGCCGACGCCCAGCGGCAGCGCGCCGACGCCCAGGAGCAGCGTGCCGACGCCCAGCAGAAGCGTGCCGATTCCCAGCAGAAGCGTGCCGATGCCCAGCAGCAGCGCGCCGAGGCCCAGGAGCAGCGCGCCGAGGCCCAGGAGCAGCGCGCCGAGGCCCAGGAGCAGCGCGCCAATGCTGAGCAGGCAAGGTCAGCGAAAATGGCCGCAAAGCTCAGGGCGATGGGCATAGACCCGGATAGCATCGGGAAGTAATCGAGCCGGCCATCCCTGTATTCGGACGCAGAGGACTGCGGGCCCGGGGGAAAAATCTGATGCAGGGAATTGTTGGCTAACAAGCACATGGAGCGACGCGCTTCCAGGTGCCGTTACGCAGGGGAATTATTATGTGTGGAATTTTCGGATGGATCACTCCCGGCCAACCCGTGGACCGGGCGCGTGGCGCGCAGGCGACAAACCTGATGCGGCATCGCGGCCCGGATGACGAGGGCTACCTGCTGTGCAGCCTCGCACGGGGCACCGCGGCACTGGCAGGCGGCGATGAGACGAAAGGCCTGAATCTGCCGCACTGGCGCGACGGTGCGCTGATTCCGGATGCGGATGCGATGTTCGGTTTTCGCCGGCTCTCCATTCACGATCTCAGCGAAGCCGGCCATCAGCCGATGGGGACACCGGACGGAAAACTCTGGATCGTCTTCAACGGCGAAGTTTATAACTTTCCGGAACTGCGCGCCGAACTGGAGCAGTGCGGCATCGCCTTCCACAGCCGGACGGACACGGAGGTCGTGCTCCGGGCATACGAACAATGGGGCCCGGAATGCCTGCACCGGTTCAATGGCATGTGGGGCCTGGCGATTCTCGATCTCCGCCAGTCCGGCCGGCCGCATCTCTTTCTCGCCAGGGACCGCTGCGGCGTGAAGCCGCTGTTCTACACCACCGGCGCTCAGGGCGGCGTCGCCTTTGCCAGTGAGTTGAAAGCCCTGCTGCCGCTGCGCGACGGAAAATGGAAAACCAGTGAAGTCGCCGCCGCTAATTTTCTCGCGTGGGGACGTTATCCCAGCGCGCAGGCCGGAGACACTTTCCTCAACGACGTTAGGCTGCTTCCACCGGGCTGCTGCGCGGAATGGACCGGCCGGGATTTGAAAATCCGCCGCTGGTGGGAACTGAAGCCGGACGGCGACGGCACGCAGTGCAGTGAAAACGAGGCCGTGGAGAAATTGCGTTTCCTGTTTGAGGACGCAGTAAAACTCCGCCTGCGCGCGGATGTGCCGGTGGGCAGTTGTCTCAGCGGCGGGCTCGACTCGTCCGCCATCGTTGGCCAGGTGAGCCGGTTGCTTCAGGATGGCCGGAGCACAACAAATACCGGCGGCACGCAGCACACGTTCAGCGCCGTCTATCATGTGGACGGACCGTTCAACGAGCGGCGCTTCATCGACCGCGTGCTCGAAGGGCTGCCCGCAAAAGGACATTTCACCTATCCGAATGGCGAGCGGCTTGCGGCGGACTTCGACCGGCTGGTTTGGCATCAGGACGAGCCGTTCGCCTTCACCTCCGTCTTTGCCCAGTGGTGCGTTATGGAAAAAGTTCGTGAGGAGAAAGTCACCGTCCTGCTCGACGGCCAGGCCGCCGACGAACTCTTCGCCGGCTATCGGCCCTATCGTCCGTGGTTTCGTGAAATGGTGCGGCACGGCCGCATAGCCCCGGCCATCCGTGCGGCCCGCGAGGTGGCGAGGGAAACCGGCGACAGCCCCTGGAAACAACTGCTGCACGGCGGACTCATGGCGCTGATGCCTGACGCCCTCGTGCGCGCCGTCACCCGCACCGGCTACCGGTCGGCTTTTCGCAATGCCGCCGGCAAAGTGCTGCGTCCCGGCAAAACCGGCGCGGTCCTCGACCAGGTCAATGACGCCCGCTCCCCGGCCTCCTATCCGTGGCGCCGCGTCACCGAGTCCGTTGACGATCACCTGCGCGGGCTCGTCCTCGATTTCAGCCTGCCGCGGCTGCTGCGCTACGAAGACCGCAATTCCATGGCCTTCTCCGTCGAGTCGCGTGTGCCGTTCACCGACTATCGCATCGTCGAGTATGCGTTTTCGCCGGCGGTGCGAAATTTGAAAATGAAGGACGGCTGGGCCAAGTGGTGCCTGAGGAAGGCGGCCGCCGGACTTGCGCCGGACGATATCATCTGGCGCCGGGACAAAATGGGATTTGGCACTCCGGAGCCTGATCTCGTGAAACATCTTGCCCTCGCCCGGGGCCCCGGAACCGCGCTGGAGGGGGTGGCCGCGGATTACATGGATCCGGAGGCGCTGCGTGAGGTGATGCAGGCCGCCGTCGGAAGCAGGGTAAACAAAGAAACCGTCAGCCGCGCCTTCCGCTGCATGGTCTTCAACTCATGGGCCGCCCAGTTTCCTGTCTCATGAAATCCGCTGTGTCTGCTGTCATCTGGAGTGTCAGGACTCTCGTCGCGCTGGCCGTGCTTGGCGTGCTGATCTGTCTGTGGATCGTCCAGTTTCTCCTTTTCACGCCACTGCTGCTGTGCGCGCTGTTCCTGCGCGACCGGGCGTTCACGGCGGGCGAGCCGGTGCCGGCCGCGAGCGGTTATGCGCCGGCCAGCCTTGTCTTCGACCGTCTCCTCGACGCCTCCAAACTCTATGGCTGCAACACCCGCAGCGTGCGCTACCGCTGGACGGTTTTTCTTGAAGCCCTTGATGCCATCAAATCCGCGCGCCCGCCTGGAGAAGTTCCCCGGGCCCTCGATTTCGGAGCCGGCACCCTGCGCGACACCTATGAACTGGCACGCATGGGATTTCAGGTCAGCGCCAGTGATCTCAATGAAGCGGGCATGGCTGAGGGACTGAAGTTCTACGACTGGAATTCGGTGCCTCACAAACCAGTGTGCCTGAGCGGACCGCTCGAATCCCTTTTGGGCGATGCCACGTTCCACGTAATGACTTCATTCGATGTGATCGAGCATCTCTTCGATCCCGCCGGGGTCCTTGCGCATCTGCACCGGCACCTCACTCCTGACGGCATGCTTCTCATTACCGTGCCGAACCGCCGCACCATCGGCGAGCGCGTGGGGCGTCTCCGGCACTGGCTGCGGGTGAAGCGCGGAAAACCCGACTACAGCGGCGTGCCGCATGTCCAGTTTCGCACACCCCGTGAATGGCGGGCGTTCTTTGAATCCCACGGCTTCAGGGTACACCGCCATGACATGACCATCGGAGCGCTGGTGAATGATGTCTGGGCCGGATTTTATGGTCTGCCGATCCGGATTTTCATCGAGCCGGTGGTTCGAAAAATCGCGGCGCTCTGCGGATTCTCCTATTCCAAGTTCCGCTTTGAAAAGATCTTCTACCCCGCATGGCTGATGCGGCTGGTGGACCGGCTCGATGAAAAGCTGAAGCCGGCCCTCGCAGGCCAGTGGGCATGGAATCTCTTTGTCCTCCAGCGCGCCTGACATTTCCCTCCTCTATGAATTCTGCACTGCAAGTGGCTCAAATCGGCTGCGGCTACTGGGGCCCCAACCTCCTCCGCAACCTCGTCGCGCTCCCCGGCGCGAAAGTGAAATACGTCGCCGAGGCCAGCCAGGCGCGGCGCGATTACGTCACGGACAATTTCCCCGGCGCCGGTGTCACCGCGCGCTGGGAGGATGTGCTCGAAGACAGCGAAGTGCAGGCCGTGCTCATCGCCACACCGGCCTTCACGCACGCTGACCTGACGCGGAAATTCCTCGAAGCCGGGAAGCACGTCTTCGTCGAGAAGCCCCTCTCCATGACATCGGAGGAGGCAGACGGACTTCTGGCGCTGGCGAAGGCGAAGGGCCTGACCCTGATGGTTGGTCACACGTTTCTTTATAACAACGCCGTGCGCTGGCTGAAGCATGCCCTGGAACGCGGCGAGTTTGGCGAACTCTACTGCATTTACTGCCAGCGGCTCAATCTCGGGCAGCTTCGCTCTGACGTGAACGCATGGTGGAATCTCGCGCCCCACGATCTCAGCATTCTGCTCTATCTCATGGACGGCAAACTGCCGGATCAAATCACCGCGCACGGCAAGGCATTTATTCAGCCGGGCATCGAAGACGTGGTCTTCGCCAATATGATCTGGGACGACGGCCCCGTGGCCAATGTCCATGTGAGCTGGCTCGATCCTCACAAGATGCGGAAGATCACGGTCGTCGGCAGCCGGAAGATGGCGGTCTTCGATGACATGGACCAGGAGAAGCCGATCACGGTATTCGACAAAGGCTTCGATGAGATTCCAAGAATCGGCGAGCGCATGGACTTCGATCTCACCGCCGCGCGGGCCGGTTATACGATGCGGCAGGGCGAGATTCACATTCCCGTGATTGAACGCGCCGAACCGCTGCGTGCCGAGATTGAGGACTTCGTGGAATCCATCCGCGCCGGTCGCGCGCCATTCGCCTGCCCGCAGCAGGCGCGCGATGTGGTCTGGCTTCTCGAACAGGGTGAACTCGCACTGAAAAAATCCCGTGGCTGAACCAAACCTTAAACAGAGCGGCATCCGCAACGTCAGGTTTGGCGAGGGCGTCACGGTCGTGCAGCCGGCGAACCTTTACGGCTGCGAAATCGGTGACGGTGCGTTTATCGGACCGTTTACGGAAATTCAGAGCGGCGCCAAAATCGGCGCGCGGACGCGCGTCCAGTCTCACGCCTTCATCTGCGACCTCGTCTTGATCGGTGATGACTGTTTTATCGGTCACGGGGTCATGTTTGTGAACGACCTTTTCCAGACCGGCGGCCCCGCCCGCGGCGACCGCACGCAATACCGCCCGACGACCATCGGCAACAACGTGTCGCTCGGTTCCAACGCGACGATTCTGCCGGTGAGCATCTGCGAGGGTGCCGTTATCGGTGCCGGCTCCGTCGTGACGAAAGACATCACCGTAAAAGGCATCTACGCCGGCAATCCGGCGAAGCTGATCCGCCAACTGTAGAGGGGACTTCCAGTCCCCCATTCTCTAGAATTCACCCGGGCGGGAAGCCGGCACTACTTTCAATATGAGCACCCACCGCAAAATCCCTCTCTTCGATCTCCACGCGCAGTATCTCAGCCTCAAGCCGGAACTGGACGCCGCGATGGCATCTGTTATCAAAGACTCCGCCTACATCCGCGGGCCGTTCGTAGAGAAATTCGAGAAGGAATTCGCCGCGGCCACCGGCGCACAAAACTGCATCAGTTGCGCCGACGGTACCGGCGCGATCTATATCGTGCTCCGCCAGCTTGGCATCGGTGCGGGCGACGAAGTCATTACGACGTCGAACAGTTGGATCGCCACGTCGGAAGTCGTCACTCAGGCCGGAGCCCGCGTCGTCTTCGCCGACGTGGAGGATGATTTTTACAACCTCGATCCAGACAAAGTGGAAGCCGCGATCACGCCGCGCACAAAGGCGGTCATCGCCGTGCATTTGCTGGGGCAACCGGCGGAGATGGATCGCCTCGCGGACATCTGTAAACGTCACAACCTGCACCTCATCGAAGACTGCGCGCAGGCGCACCTCGCCGAATACAAAGGAAAGCAGGTCGGCAGCTTCGGCGTGGCGGCGACGTTCAGTTTCTATCCCGGCAAAAATCTCGGAGCCTACGGCGACGCCGGCGGCATCATCACGAATGACAATGCGCTCGCGGACCGGATGCGATCTTTTGCGCGTCATGGCTCCAGTCCGGTGAGCAAGCACGATCACATCATGGAGGGAGTGAACAGCCGGCTCGACGGCATTCAGGCCGCGGTGCTTTCTGTGAAACTCCCGCATCTCCCGGAATGGAACCGCCGCCGCCGCGAAGTCGCCGCCGGTTACACCGGGCGCCTGAAAGACGTGCCGGGAGTGATCACGCCGGGAGTTCGTCCGGGCTGCGATCACGTTTTCCACGTCTATGCGCTGCGTTTGAAGAACCGCGACAGGGTCCGCGATGCCCTGAATACCGCGGGCGTCTCGACGACGGTGCATTACCCGACCCCGCTGCCGTTCCTGGAGGCTTATAAATATCTCGGATACACCCGCGAGGGACTGCCGGTCATTGCCCGGCATCAGCAGGAATACCTGAGCCTGCCGATTTATCCGGAGCTGACGGATGCAGACCTTGACTTCATCAGCGACATCGTGCGGCAGGAAAGCAGTCAGGCGCTTTAGCGCGTGACGGCAGACCTTGAGAGCCCGACGGCGTAACGACACCTCACCTGTCACCGGTTAAAGCCGATGACTACCTTCATGGCAAAAATCGTTCTGCTCTCGCCCTACTTCAACCCTGCCCTGGCATTTCAGGAGTGGGTGCTGGCGAAGTATTTGGCGCGTGCCGGTCATGCGGTGACAGTGGTGAGTTCGCCGGAAGATCTGCAGCCGGAGCGAAACGCCCGGCTGCTCACGGAAAATCCCGGCATCGTCCAGCACCGCGTGCCGTGCTGGCATGTCAAGGATACGCTGTTTCCCAAAAACCTCCGGCGCATCCGCGAGTTGTGCGCCGGTCAGGATGCCGCCGTAATTAATGCCCCCGGCCACGGGTTCGGCTATAGAGCGTTGAAAGCGCTCCCGCGCGACCTCAAAGCCGTCGTCTGCTTCGGCGATCTGACCGACAACCGGAGCCACATGAACCCGCTCGTGAAGTGGGTCAAAGACCGCTGGTACCGCTGGCTGTTTGAGCGTGCGGACCGGATTACTTATAACACCCCGGAGTGTCCGCCGATCCTCCGCGAGGCCGGACTGGGCAAGCATGAGAGCCGCATCGAACTCGTGGGCCTGCCCCACGATGAGGACTTCTTTTTCCTCGACGAAGCCCACGCGGGACCGCGTCCGGCAGACCGGGTGCGCACGCTGACCACCATCACCCGGCCGATGGCGCACAAGCCGTTCGACAAATGGCTGCCGCCGATTTTCGACTTCCTCCGCTCCTGCCCGGACTGGCGCTATTGTTTGGCCGGACTGGCGGACGACGCACCGTCGCAGCAGGTGCGCTCGCTCGTGGCCGAATCAGGTCTCGCCGGACGCATTGAATTGTTGCCCATGCAGGATCAGTCCGGCATGTGCCGGCTCTACAACGAGGCCGACCTCGGTCTCTTCCCGCGCGCCACCATTGGCATCCAGCAGGCGATGGCGACGGGCCTGCCGGTAATTCTGCCGCAGCGGCTCACCGTTTCCCATCTCGTCAGGGAAGGCCACAACGGCTCCTTCTACGACAACCTCGCAACGGCCGGGGATGTCTTCATCAAGGCCGCCCGGCACGAATGGCCGGCGCGCCGGATCCTTGCCGGCGAAAGTGGTCCGCGGTCAGGTGCCAGCTACCCTGGTCAGATTCTTAAGGGCCTGCTTTGACGCCCGGGGCCTGGCCGCTACTCTCTCCACCAACGCTCCCCGCATTACTCATGAACGAAAAACTCATTCGCTGCTTCGCTGAAGCCCTCAATCTCGCTCCGTCGCGGATAACAGACGATCTCGCCTATCAAAGTGTTACGGAATGGGATTCCGTGGCTCACATGGCGCTGGTGGCGGGGCTGGAGTCTGAGTTCGGCATCATGCTGGATACGGATGACATCATCGGCATGAGCAGCGTGGCAGTGGCGCGGACCATTCTTGTTAAATACGGCGTCGCCTTCGATTCGTGACCGGCCCCGGCTTTCCTCCAGGTCCGCAACCCGGGGCGATTTCTTAACTCGCATGACGCTGCCCACTGAACTCCTCGCCGGACGCACCGCCGTCATCACGGGTGCCAGCCGCGGTATCGGGCGGGCCATCGCCGGGCTTTTTGCCGCGCATGGTGCGTCGCTGGTGTTGTGCGGGCGCTCGGATGATCTCGCCGCACCGGAGGGAATGCCGGATGGCAGAGTGCGCCTCGTAAAGGGTGATGCCGCGGAGGCGGACGTGCAGAAGGAACTCATCCGGACGGCGCGCGAGGCTTTCGGACGGCTGGATATTCTCGTGAACAATGCCGGCGTGCTTACGCCGGGGATTCTCGGCATGACCGACATGACAAAAGTGCGTGCCATGTTCGATCTGAATGTTCACGCAGCGATCAACCTGACACAAATGGCGGCGCGGGTGATGGCCGCGGGAAAGTCCGGCAGTATCATCAATCTCTCGTCCATCGCCGGCCTGCGCGGCGCGGAAGGCATGACCGCCTACAGTGCCAGCAAGGCGGCGCTCATCGGATTCACCGTGGCTGCCGCAAAGGAACTCGCGCCCAAAGGCATCCGGGTGAATGCGCTCGCGCCGGGCTTCATAGATACCGCCATGACACGGGCGCTGCCGGAGGCCGTGTTTACGAAAACCGTGGACGGCATCGGCATGGGCCGTCCGGGAACTCCGGAGGAGGTCGCGCGCGCGGCACTGTTTTTTGCGAGTGATTTGTCAGGCTACATCACCGGTCAGGTGCTGGGCGTGGACGGCGGGATGATTGTGTAATCGGATGATTTTTGCCCTCGAACAAAAGCCGGCGGACGCACCAGCCCTGGTGGACGCCGAAGCCGGTAGTATCGTCAGTTACGGCGAATTGACCGCCCGTGTCGGGGAGGCCGCGGCGCGGCTGCGGCGCGACGGCCGACGGCTCGTGTTCCTGCTCGCCTCGAACACGGTTCCTTCCATTATCGCCTACCTCGCCTGCATGGAAGCCGGCCTGCCGGTTTGCCTGATCGAGGCCGGCCCCCAGGGAGTTGCGGCACGGCTCCTCGAAACCTACCAGCCGGAACTGATTCTTGAAGGGCGGGTTCCGGCCAGCCTTGATAACACGACGCGGAAAATGTCCGGTCCGCTGCATCCGGACCTTGCGCTGCTGCTCACGACGAGCGGTTCCACGGGCAATCCCAAGCTGGTGCGCCTGACAAAAGCAAATGTGGAAGCCAACGCCGCGTCCATTTCCGGTTATCTTCAGATCCGTCCTGCAGATTGCGCCATGCAAAGTCTGCCCGCGCACTATTCCTATGGGCTCTCGGTCCTCAATTCCCACCTGCTTTCCGGCGCACAAGTGGTGCTCACCTCACACTCGTTTCTAAAGGCGGAATTCTGGACTGCATTTCGCGGGCTGGGCTGCACGTCGTTTGCCGGTGTGCCGTTTATGTATGAGACTCTCTCGCGGCTGCGGTTCCGGCCGGCGAAGTACCCTTCACTGAAAACGATGACTCAGGCCGGCGGAAAACTGAAGGAGGAACTGGTGGAGGAGTTCCGCGGAAAGTGTGAGACTGCCGGCGCGCGCTTTGTGGTGATGTACGGCCAGACGGAAGCCACGGCCCGCATCTCGTGGGTGCCGCCGGACCGGCTCCGGGAAAAGACCGGATCGGTCGGTATCGCCATTCCCGGCGGAAGACTGGAATTGTGCCCTGTCCCGGAGTCGCCGGAATTGGAGGAGCTGGTCTATGCCGGTCCGAACGTGATGATGGGTTATGCGGAATCCCGCCATTCACTGGCAGAAGGTGATGTCATGGGCGGGCGGCTCCGCACCGGCGATCTCGGACGGCAGGATGCCGACGGCTTTTTCTATATCACCGGCCGGTTGAAGCGCTTCGCGAAACTCTTCGGCAGCCGAGTGAGCCTTGATGATGTCGAACAGCAGGCGGAAGCTTTCTGGCCGGTGCGGGCGGCGGCGGTGGACCGGGACGGCGCGCTGTTCCTGTTCATCGTGCCCCGCGGGACGACGGATGCCGCGGCGGTAAAATCCGGAATGGCCGCATGGCTGGCCGTGCCTCCTGCGGCGGTGCAGGTAGTCGTGCTGGAAGAACTTCCGCTCACTTCCTCCGGCAAGAAAGACTATCAAAAACTGCCATGATCCTGAGTGATGTGACACCCTGGCTGGAAACGCCGCCCTACAGTCTGGCCGCGGTGGAGAAGTCTGTGCGCCAGCTCACGCGGCTCAATGAACTGACGGCATGGCATTACGAAAACTGTGCCGCCTATCGCAATGTGCTTGATGCCGGATTTGGCGGCCGCCGGGCCGCCGCCGCGGAACGGATCGAAGACGTGCCCTTTCTGCCGGTGACCCTGTTTAAACAGCACGAGCTCCGCAGCGTGCCGCAGACGGAAGTGATCAAGACACTCACGTCCAGCGGCACGACCGGACAAGCCGTGAGCCGCATCAGCATTGACCGTCCCACCGGGCGGAGCATGGAGCACGCACTGGTGAAAGTGATGCAGCACTTTTTGGGAAAGGACCGCCTTCCGATGGTGATCCTCGATCACAAAAACGTCATCAAAGACCGCGCCAGTTTTTCGGCGCGCGGGGCGGGCATCCTCGGCATGGCGCAGTTTGGCCGCCTGCCGTTTTATGCGCTGCACGACGATCTCACACTCGATCTCACGGGACTGAAGGATTACCTCGCAAAAGCGGGAACGACCCGGGTGTTCCTTTTCGGTTTCACATTCCTCGTATGGCAGGGACTGGTGCAGTCGCTGGAGAAAACAGGAGAGCGACTCCATTTGCCGGAGGCGGTGCTGGTTCACAGCGGCGGCTGGAAGAAGCTCCAGGACGAGGCCGTGGGCGCTGACGAATTTCGCCGGCGGCTGGAAGCAGTCACCGGCATCCGCACGGCACTGAATTTTTACGGTATGGTCGAACAGGTGGGCGGCGTCTTCATGGAGAACCCGCTGCATTGCCTTCATGCCTCGGTGTTTTCCAATATCATCATTCGCGATCCCGTCACCCTGGCACCGCTGCCCCACGGGGAAAAAGGCCTCGTTCAGGTATTGAGCGTGCTGCCGGGGAGTTATCCGGGGCACTCAATCCTAACGGAAGACATGGGGATCATCCGCGGCGAAGACACTCCTGCTGCGGGCGGGATGCTGGGCCGGTATTTTGAAATTCTCGGCCGGGTTCCGCGCGCGGAACTGCGCGGCTGCAGCGACGTGACCGCGGCCGGCGCGGCGACACAACGCCCGGCCGCCTGATCATCATTCACCTTCCATCTCATGAGCCTGATTCCAAAATCTGTTAAACTCTCGTCCTGGCCGGCACTCGCGGTGGCCGCGATCGGCCGCAAGGTCCGCAAGCTGACCGGCCTGCGCCTCTTTAAGCGGGTGCCCATTTCCTTTGGTGATGCGAAGATGTATCTGACTCCTGACGCCGGCGACGGCCTTACATTCTGGGCGGAGATTTTCGACATGAACCCCTACTCGACGCTCTTCGCCAAATCGCAGGGCGCGGACCTGCTGATTGATTGCGGCGGAAATACCGGCGCGGTGACTTGTTCGGTGCTGTGCCGCAACAAGACGATCAAGTCACTGACGTTTGAGCCGAATCCTCCGACCTTCGAGCGGCTGACCAACAATTGCGCCCTCAATGGCCTGCAGGACCGGGCGAAACTCCTGCACTGTGCCGTCGGATCCGCCCCTGGTTCGGTGACAATCGAAGTGGACCCGCACAACAGCATGGCCGTGGTGCAGGGCTCCGCCTACGCGACCAAAGGCAACGGCGTGAAACACGAGATGCCGATCACGACGATTGATGCCGCCATGTCGGAGTTGGGCTGGTCTCCGGCCCGGATCGTGATGAAAGTGGATATCGAGGGCTTTGAGATCGAGGCGCTCAAGGGCGCGGCCGGGACGCTGAAGAAGGTCACTCATTTTGTGGCCGAGTGCCACTCTGACAGTTTGCTGGCCGGCTGCCGGGAGATTCTGGAAGCCGCGGGATTTACCTGTGAGGCAAAGACGTTTCCGATCGGTTATCCGATTCTGTATGGCGACAAGCCGGTTTGATTTTCTTTCTTCGTGAACGGACACCAGCCAGTGAAATGGGACCCGGAAGCAGTCGCGGCCGTGAAGGTGACGGCCCCGGCAGGTGTGTCGCTGAGCGCATTCATGGAAATGGCACCGGCGGCGGCAACGGTCTTTGCCGGCGGGAGGATCGAACTGCTCGACCTGCTGTCCCGGAGAATCCTCGCAAACACAGCGCTGCGGCTGGATCCGGCCTCAGTGGCGCTGGCCTTCTGGCTGCGGAAGGCGAATTTGATCAGGATGCGCGACCGCGCGCTGCTGCGGAGCGGCGAAGATTCGATGACGGTTCCCGCCGGGAGGGTGTTCCATATCGCGCCGGCGAATGTGGACACGCTGTTTGTCTATTCCTGGGCGCTGTCCTTTCTCTGCGGGAACCGGAATGTCGTGCGCCTCTCCACCCGGACGGAAGGTGTCGTCACGGTGCTTATCGGGGTTATTGACGACCTGATGATGTCAGCGCCGCTGCTCGCGGAGACTAACGCCTTCGTGCAGTATGAGCGCAGTGACGAAATCAACGGAGCGCTCTCACTGTGGTGCGACCACCGGATCGTGTGGGGAGGAGACGGGACCGTGGATGCGCTGCGGCGCGTTCCGATGAATCCTCATGCCAGCGAGCGGGCGTTTGCCAGCAAGTATTCGTGGTGCGTCATCAAGGCCGCGGCATGGCTCGCGGCGGACGATGCGCAGCGCGACGCGCTGGCAGAACGGTTCTACAACGACGTGTTCTGGTTCGATCAGAAAGCCTGCTCGTCGCCGCATGCGGTTTTTTGGACAGGCCCGGTGGAGGACTGCCGCTGTGCCGCAGGCGGATTCGATGCCATGCTCGCCGCAACGGTAAGTCGAAAAGCGCCGGTCGCCGATGCCAGTGTGGCCGTGCAGCGGCGGAACCGGGCCTTCTCGTTCGCCGTGCATCCGGGTGTTAGCTTCGCGCCGGCGCAGGCTGGCTTCACTTCAGTTTTCCTTTCCGACTCCGCCGCGCTCGATCGTGAAACCTGCGGCGGCGGATTCATCGCGCACACGGCAGCCGCAAGTCTGAGCGAAGTTGCGGGTTTCGTCTGCGCGGAGGATCAGACGGTGACACACTTCGGATTCTCCACGGAGGAACTCCGGGAATTCGCCGCGGGCGCGGGTGCCCGCGGACTGGACCGCATCGTGCCGGTCGGGCAGGCCCTCGATTTTTCGCCTGAGTGGGACGGCTACAATCTTTTCCAGGATTTTGTGAGGACGGTGACCGTTCGCTCCTGACTTCCCGCGTCGCATCAACCCCGTCCGCAGGGTTCCTCGAACTGCCGCCGCCGGAACCGCCCGGCCCTTCAACATGTCCCTCCGCAAAAAGATCCGCCGCCCGCTGCAGAAGCTGCTGCGCGGCGTGCATCGCGCGTGTTTCACCCGGCCACTTCCGGAGAAGCTGGGCGTGTATTTTCATTCGCTCGACGACCACGAACTTCCGGCATTCACGGATGCGATCCACTGGATGAAGAGCGAGGGTTATCAGTTCACGGGTGCGGCGGATTTCCTTACAACTCCCGGACGAACGGCCTGCGTTAGTTTCGATGACAATCACGAGGCATGGTTCCGTGCGCTGCCGCTCATGGAATCGCTGGGAGTGAAGTGTACGTTCTTCATCAATACCTGTGTGCTCCGCGGCGAGTGCACGGAGGCGGAGTGGGCGGCGTTCACACTCAAGGTGAAGTATTTCGGGAAAGACCGCCCGCTGAGCCGCGGGGATATTTGCGCCCTGCGCGACGCCGGTCACTGGATCGGAGCACACACCCACACGCACCTCGCGCTGCCTTACTTCAGCGAGGAAGTGGTGGAGGCGGACCTGCGGAGGAACCTCGAGGTGCTTGAGGGGATCACCGGCGGCCGCATAACTGATTTTGCGTTTCCCTTCGGCATGCCCCGCTACTTTCCGCCCCGGCTGCTGCCGCTGGTGAAGGCACTGGGATTCCGGACCATGTCATGGGCTACGGCGGGAATGCAATATGCGCACGGCGGTCCCATGCAACTGCAGCGGTCACCATGGAACTGCACGCAAACCGTGGAGTGGAATGTGCAGAACCTGCGCGTGAACGGAAAATTCTTTGTGAAGCTCACCGGGCTCAGCCCGGTGGGATAATGCCATGAGTGCCCGAATTGTTGAATTGACGGTGCAGGATCTCTCCGAGGTCGTCACTTTTGTTTGCGCTCAGGCGGGAGCGCAGCGCGGCGTCCGCTTTGATCCGGTCGAGGCGATGCCGCGCTACCGGTGGCTCCTTGAAGAGAATCCGCGCCGGCGCGGTGAATTCATTGGCTGGGGATTGCGGGATGCCGGCGGAGCGCTCGCCGGCACGAACCTGTGCTGCTGGCAGCATTACGAACGCGGCGGTGAAATCCGGGCGGCGCTGCATTCGGGGGATTACTATGTGGCGGAAAGCGCCCGCGGACCATTGAGCCTCGCGCTGCTGCTCAACATGCTGCGGCACCCGGAGGCCGATCTGAGCATCTGTGCGACGGCCAACGTGAACGGGGCCGCGGTCTGGGAGGCCATCAAAGGGATTCCCGTGGAGGGCTCCGGATGGGAAGTGCTCATTCCGCTGAACCTGACGGCCCTCGCCGCGGGTGCACTCGCAAAGAAACTCCCGGAGGGAATGCTGCGCCGCAGCGCTGCCGGACTGGGAGCCTGGCTGCCGCGAACGGGGCCTCGTTTTGTCCGCCCGGCGGATCTGCAAATCGAGGAGGTAAAACCGGAGGATGTCTTCCGGATTGTGGTCCACCCCGTGACGCAACTCTGGGAGCCGCGGCGCGATGGCGCATGGCTCTCCTGGCGCTACGCATCCGCATACTCCGCCAGGTCCTGCCGCCTGCTGCGCATCAGCCGAAGCCGCACCGCCGGTGACATTTTTGTGGGCACCCACATCGGCAGCCGCGGGGTGGGCGGACGGGTCCGGGCCCTCACGGTGCTCGACGTCTGGGGAGACGCTGACGGCGCCAATGCTTCCGATTTGCTGGGAGCACTCGCCAGTCATTTCAGGAGTTCCATTGATGTGATCTGTCTTCGGTTGCTGGCTGCCAGACTGTGGAAAGACCAGTGGCAAGGCCGCAGCCGGCTCCGCGAACTGGAGTCGCGCACGCACTGGATGATCAGCCGCAAACAAAAGCTCGATCCCGCGGAATGGGCCTTCACCATGGCCGACGGAGACGGACGCATCTAATTCCGGGAGAACCCATCAAGTTCGGAATTTTCAGTTGGAAGTCGGCCAAGTGTCCCTATTTTCGAGCGTTTCGGGGGATTCGTTGTCCCATCTCAACCCGATCCGCCCACCCCCCATCCCCCATTCATGAACGGAAATGCCCTCATCCGCATCCTTGCCACCTTCGGGTTGCTGATCGCGTCCCTCTGGGTGTCGTTCGACATCTTTACTTCGGGCGGCAATGCCGTCGCCCGGTTCTACATGTATACGATGGTCGTGGGGGGCGTCTACGGACTGCTCAATCCGCGGAAATCCTTCTTCGCTCTCGTCTTTTTGACCGGCTACCTGGACTTCTTCAAGCGGTTCATGGTATTCGACTCAGGACTGAGCCGCACGGACCTCTATTATGTGCTGGGCATCGCTCCTGCGGCGATGTCCGGTATCGCGGGCAATATCCTTTACCAGCACTTCACCGGCAAACTCGCCGGAAGGCCCGGCCTCGGAAAGCTCATCGTCATGACGCTGGTGGCCACTGCTCTGGCGGCCATTCTTTCCATGACTGCCGGCGGCGATGGCTTCCGCTCCCTCGGTGACACGGTGAATGCGGTCATTTATTTGTTGCTGCTGTTTACCGTTCCCGTGCTCTTTCGAACGCCCGACGATTTGCGTCACCTGCTGAAAGTGATGGTCATCCTGTATGTGCCGGCCGTCCTCTATATGCTGGTCCATTACTTCCGCGGCAGCATCTTTGACTATGAAATGGACTACGTTAAGAGCGGCCTGACCATTGAGATCCGGCAATTGCGCGAACGGGTGTTCCGTCCGTTCGGCACGATGAATTCCGCCGCGAATGCCTCCATGGTATTCTCCGTCATTTTCGCCCTCTGTTGTGCCGGATTCTGGAATGTGCGCTCTCAGGCGGGAAGAGTCATGCCCTTCGCGATCCGCTGGGCGCTTATTCCGGCGATTGCCCTCGCGATGTTCGCCACCTACAGCCGCACCGGATGGGTCTTCGCAGTGATGGCTGTCATGGCGGCTGCCATGATGAAGCGGAAAACCCTGACTCTCTTCGGATATGCCTTGTTTTTCACCACCATATTTTCCGTGGTCCTCGCCTCCCCGTACCTGCTGAAGCACAAAGTCCTCAACGAAATCAGCGGTGAAATTTACGAAGAGAAGCGCACTGACCAGTGGGCTCAAACGACCAATCTCGCGACCCTCAACGACCGCCTCGAAGGATTCTACGGTCTCGTGACGGATGGCGATGCATGGACCCCGTTCGGCCTTAAGTTAAGTTCAAAGTCGGAGAACATCATTCGCAACAGGTTCACCATCCACGACAAATTCACCGACATCCTGCTCAACTACGGATTTGTCACCATCCTCGTCTGCGCGGTCATCATTGGCCGCTACCTTTGGAAGCTGCACCAGTTTATCTTTATGGAAAAAGATCCGCTGATCAAGGGGCTCGCGGCCTGCTGTCTCGCGATTGCCCTGACGCTTTGCAGTGGAGCCACGGGTAACGGTGCCCAGTTTATGACCTATCCGGTGAACTTCTTTATCTGGTTCAACTTCGCCGTGGTCGTGTCCCTGCTCTTCTACACCAAGGAACGCGCCCTTTCCGAAGCCCCGGTCCCTGTCGGTGAGACGCCGCTGTGGATGCGGTCCCAGGCGCAACCGCGCACGGCCCCGGCCCGCCAGAACCCTCTGCCGGCACCGGCCCACGCCAAAGCCTGATCCGGCAACGGCCCCCGGCATGGTGCCCGCGGCCTCCTCCCCATGAAAAGAATCCTCCGCGTCCTGCTCAAGGCGGCGACGGCTGTCTTTGGCGCGCGGGTTATTGACCAGCGAACCGGAGCGACGGTCGGCAAGGCGCTTTTTATTCCCTGGCGCGGCAAGCTCCGCGTCATCGGTCTTGAGGAGAAACGGGTCATCCCCGCGTTCGAGAGCCAGGAGCGCCTCACCTACTGGAATCAGGCGCTGACCTTCTCCACACACCCGGAGCCCGATTTTCCCCATGAGCGAAAGGCTGACGATTCTCCTGACACATCAGGCTGAGCCCCTTGTTGAGGCGATGGTCGCATGGTGGCAGCACCATGCCCCGGGGCCGGACATCCTCATCGCCTATGGCGGCAGCCGCGAGAGTTATGAAGCCCTCAACGTCCCGTCCAAGGTCTTTGTTGATGACTCGCGTCTTCGCACACGCGACCATCAGCGGGAGCGGCAGTCATTCGCTGGTGTCTTCATCGCGGTGAACGAATGGCTGCGCGACCGGCCGGACTACCGGCTCATCCATTTGTCGGAGTTCGACTGCCTTCCGCTCCGCCACGACCTTTTCGCCCGGATGGAGGCCCGGCTGGGAACAGAACGCGCTGATGTCCTCGGCTGCCACCTTGAACGCGTGGACGGCACCAACCATCCGCACTATCTCTATCACGCCGCAGATCCCCGGCTCGCTCCATTCCTCCATGAAATCTCCACCCGGGCTGACCGCTCAGTGGTCCTCGCCATGCTCGGCTGCGTGTCCTTTTGGAAACGCGCGGCCTTCACCGCCGTCGCCGTCGCCGAGGAGTCCTCGCCCCTCTACCTGGAAATCGCACTGCCTACGCTGGCGCATCACCTTGGCTTTCGCGTGCGCGGCCTGACAGATCAGTCGTCCTGGGTCCAGCCCACCGGCGACCTCGCGGCGCAGATCGAGACCCTCCGGGCCGCTGGCGCATGGATGGCGCATCCCGTGAAGGGCTTCTGGGAAAAACAACTGCCCCCCGCGGACTGAACCGGCTTTTATGTCCGCATCCGCCCGTCCGCCGCTCCCTCGCGCGGCCATCGCCTTTAACGTCTTTAACGCCGAGACTATTCTCGGAGTCGCGGCGGCGGTGCAGGAAAGCAGTGCCGCGGCCTACCTTCAGACTTCCGCTTCGACGGTAAAGGCCTACGGCGCCACGGCGCTTGCGGGAATGATCCATGCGCTCATCCCGGCGGACATTCGCCGCCGGATCGTGCTCCATCTCGATCACTGTGACACCGACAGCATGTTCCGGGACTGCCTCGTCGCCGGATGGGACAGCATCATGATTGATGCCAGTTCCCGGCCGCTTGCGGAGAACATCCGGCGCACCCGGGAAATCGTGATCCTCGCAAAGGAATACGGTGCGCTGGCCGAGGGTGAGATCGGCGTCGTCGGCGGAGATGAAGACGGCTTCGCATCCTATGCCTCCGGCGACGCCAAGCCCGCACCGGACGATGTGTTGCGCTTCATGGATGAGACCGGTGCCAACCTCATCGCCGTGGGCGTTGGCACCAAACACGGCCATTACGAGCAGCCGTGCGAAGTGGATCAGGTGCTGCTGGAAGCCGTTCACCGCGCGCGGCCGGATGCCGCGCTCGTGCTCCACGGCGGCAGTGGAATTCCGGAAAATCAGATTCGCGCGGCCGTGCAGCGCGGCGGCATTCGCAAGATCAACATCTCCACGGAAATCAAAGACGCATGGCTCGGCGCCCAGCGCGCGCATCTCGCCGGAACCGATCCTCACAAAGTCATCGCCGGTGTGCAGTCAGCCATCGCGGCGGTGAAGCAAACGGCTCTCGCGAAAATCCATCTCCTTCAGTCTATCACCGCATGATCCTTGTCCTCAATCTCGGCCTGAAAAGCATCCGTGCCGTGGTCTTCGATCCCGACGGCCGGAAGCGCCGCATCTCGTCGCGCCCGGTGCGCACTTTTCTAAAAAACGGCGAGGTGGAGCAGGATCCGGAGGAGTGGTGGTCGTCCGCACTCACCGTCATGCGCGAAGTGCTCCAGGACCGTGAAGTGCGCCAGACCGTCCGCGCCATCACCGTAACCTCCTCGGCATGCAATCTGATCTGCGCCGATTCCGATGGCAGGGCTCTGCGGAATGCCATCATCGTTTCCGACACGAGGGCCAGCCGCGAGGCGGCGGCGATGGGCGCGACCATGGCGTTCGAGGATCTTGCCGCACGGCTCCCGAATCAGCGGCCTGAGCCCAGCATGACGCTGCCCCGGCTGATGTGGCTCCGCGAAAACGAACCCGAAGTTTTCGCTTCCGCACGCTGGTTTTACAGCAGCAATGCCCACCTCATCCACCGCCTCACGGGGTGTGTAGTCTCCGACCCGCTCAATGCAGAGAAGGCAGGCTACGATCCGGAGTCGCGGCAGTACGCCGCGGAACTGATGCGGGCCCTCGATCTGCCGATGGAAAAGTTGCCGCCGGTGCAACCAATGCTCACCACTGCCGGCATGCTCACGGGGGAAGTAAAACGTCAGGTTGGCTTTGGTGCAGAGGATATCCCGCTCATTCTCACCACCTACGACGCCGTTTGCGCGGTCTTCGGCAGCGGTGTCGCCGGACCAGGAATGGCCTGCGATGTTTCCGGTACTGTCACTTCGCTGAGGGTGGCCGTACCGGAGGTCGCCCCCGGTCCGGCCGGGGGACTGTTCGATCAGTACGAAAGCGCCACCGGACTGCACATTGTCGGGGGCTCCAACAATCTCGGCGGCGGTCTCATTGAATGGACCCGGCAGTGCTTCTACGGCGGTGATGAATCCGCCTACCAGGACATGGAGGTGGAAGCCCTCGAATGCGGTCTCGGCGCCGACGGTCTCGTCTTCCTGCCCTATCTGCTCGGCGAGCGAGCGCCGCTCTGGGATCAGAATGCGCGGGGTGTCTTCTTTGGACTCGAGCGCCGGCACTCGCGCCGGCAAATGGTGCGCGCGGTGCTGGAGAGCACCGCACTCGCAATGGTCTTTCTTAAGGAATCCCTCGAAGCCCGCATCGGTCCCGTGAATGTCCTGCGGGTCTCCGGCGGACTCGCCCGGCTCAAACTCGTGGGCAGCCTCAAGGCCGACATCCTCAACGTCGAGGTCGAGGTGCCGGCTGAATTTGAGAGCACCGCGCTTGGTGCCTGGCTGCTCTGCCGGGTGGCGCTCAAGGGTTTCGCCAGCATTCAGGAGGCCTGCTCCATCGTGGACGTCCGCGAAGTCATCCGGCCTGACAGAGTGAACGTCCCGAAATACCGCGAACTCACCGCCTTCTTCAAAGATCTCTACGAGGCCTGCCGCCCGCTCTATAAAAAACGGGCCGCCCTCATGCAGCGCCTCTACGACAAGGAGACCGTGTGCATCGAAAATCTCTGAATATGGCACCGTTCACATATTATGGCCCCACGCGCGTCGTCTTTGGCGACGGCATGATCGAAGAAGCCGGCAAACACCTGCCGTTCTCCGAAAATGTTCTCGTCGTCGCCGGCAGGAGCAGCGCCGCACGCACCGGACATCTGGACAAGCTGCTCGCGGCCCTGACAGGAAAGAAGGTCTGTGTATTCACAGGCGTCTCTCCCAATCCGCGGCTCTCCGAAATCAATGCCGCCGCCGCACAGGGCCTCGGTGCCGGGGCCACCGCTGTCATTGGCCTCGGCGGGGGCAGTGCGCTGGACGCAGCCAAGGCGATCGCCGCCGCCATGGCCGGCGCGGACATTGCCGCGCTGCTCCGCGAAGACAAACCCGCGCCGGACGATACCCTCCCCATCGTCTGCATCCCAACGACGGCCGGCACCGGCTCGGAGACCAGCCAGGCCGCCATCGTGAGCGATGAAGCGCGCGGTGTTAAGCAGGGACTGCGCGGGGCATCGCTCATTCCCCGCGTCGCCATCGTGGATCCGGACCTCCTTGCCACGCTGCCGGATCCGGTGGCGGCGGAGACCGGATTCGATGTCCTCACTCATGCTCTCGAGACCTGGGTGTCGCGCCGCCATTCCGCGCTCACCGCCGTCTATTCGCGCCATGCCATCGCTGCGGTCTTCAAACATCTGCCGCTTTTCCTCGACGACCGCGACCGGCGTGAATCGCGCCGCGAATTGGCTCTCGCCAGCCTCATGATGGGGTGGAACCTCGCCAACTCCACCACGGCACTGCCGCACCGCATGCAATATCCCGTCGGTGCGCGCACCGACACCTCTCATCCCGCGGGACTCGCCGCGCTCTATCCGGCATGGTCCCGCCGCGCTGCGCTCGCGGCACCGGAGCCGTTCGAGTTCATCACCAGCCTCGCCGGCGGAAACAAGGCCATGGACGGCCGCGATCACCTCATGCAGTTCATGCAGAACACCGGCCTCGTGCGCCGGCTCCGGGATTTTGGACTTGTTAGAGAAGACTGCCCCGGCCTCGCCGCGGCCGTGCAGGGAAATCTGAGCACGGATCCCTGCGATACGTCGCTGCGTTCACTCCAGGAGATATACGAAGCCTCAATCTGAGAAATCCTGTGACCGCTGCGCCGCTGCCGCGTCCTCCATTTACCTGTCCACATGCAAGCCCTCATCCTCGCCGCCGGAGTCGGCAATCGCCTCGCCGATGCCGCCGCCGG